>CAZWPZ010000095.1:0-3162 GCA_964636005.1 uncultured Eudoraea sp. | reverse complement strand
TTCATACGATAAAGAAGGAAGAAAGCGTGGCTTTTTGCAGGTATTCGACTTTTCGCAAAAAGGAAAAGAAATTGCCAAGATAGATTATGGCTCTACCATTAACGAGCTGTTTTTTACGGAAGACGACAAGTATTTGCTGGCAGTAGGGCATGCCGGGGTAAAGGTATACAATACGAAAGATTGGTCGTTGGAAAAGGAATTTTTCACAGAAGAAGAGGTGATTTTTACAGCGGCACATTTTTCTCCAGATGGAAAGTTTATTGTGGCAGCACAAAATAAACCAGTAAAGGGTACTGTGCATTTAATCGACTGGCAAAAAGGTGAGATAGTCAAGTCTTTTTCTCATATGGGAAGAAAAATTGAAACTATTGCCTGGCACCCTAATGGTAATTATATTGCCTTTACGGGACACGATCCAAATATTTACATTTATCGAGTGCTAGATATACAGGAGTACAGTGTGGATAGAATTCGGATTGCAGCCAAGATATGGGCAAGTGATCATGCCGAATATATCGATTTTAACAAGGATGGAAGTTTTATGGTAAGTGCTCATCAAAATGGATTGTTGAAACTGTGGGTTTGGATGGGCGAAGATCCAGATTTAAATGAGAGTAGGCATAGTTGGATTTCCAAACAACAAAAAGAAGCCGAAAAACAGTAAGCGTTATTGGTGCTTAAAGTACATTCTTCTTCTCTTAAGCCTTGAGGCTATAACTGCTCTTAGTTTCTCGTATTTGTGTATGTACGAGCAGATCATATCTCCACAGCCTTTTTTCAGAGTAAAGTAGGTGGTGGATTATTAGAAATCATCATCATGATAAAAGAGATGCGTTGAACAGCTAAAGCTTAGAATAAGCTCTTCTTTCTGGCTCAAGAAAAGGGCCTATTACTAAACTTAAAATATTTTTGTCCTAACCCACCACCATTGGAAGTTCCGTCTGCTCAAGAAGTATGTACTTGTTTCTATTTTAGAAGCCAGTAATTCTTAGACCTCTGGTTTTATATACCTTCTTTTTTTGTAATGAGACTAGTGTTTTATTAAAAGGATCTCTATTTTTCTGTGTCAAGTGCTCCAAAGAAACCTTTTTGCATACCTACCTGACGTTTGTCTAAAGAGCTCTCGTTTTCTATTATAAGCGTATTTCCATCTATTTTGGCAATAAATCCGGCCATAGACAAGTAGGTATCAATTGGGATTTCTTCTGTGCCCTTTACGTAGGTATTGAAAAATTCAGACTGCTCCTTTCCACTTAATTCAGATAAGGATTTCTCTAACTCATCTAAAGAGTATCCCGAAGTAGTTCCACCATATTTTTGGAAAAGACCTCGCATTAGATCGTCAACACTTTTTGTATTTCTGGTTGCATTTCTAATGATCATGTCCTGTGCCATAGCCACAAAGAGACCACCAGAATATATTAGCCCCCAATGATCGTGTTTTTCATCACCTAAGGTCATGGATAGCTTACCAACACCATCATCGGATGCATATCTTTGAAAAAACAAACTGTTTAGTACCTCGAGATATGAGGCGTCGTTTACAAAGCCAATATGATAAAGGGATTTAAGGGTATAGTAATTCGTGAATCCTTCTTTAAACCATTCACAATCGTTTTCCGTTGGCCAAAATGATTTCCCATTCCACAAGTGAAAAAACTCGTGTGCAAACATAAATCTGGATATCATTTGTGACATGGGGTTACCGTCTTTTTCAATTAACATGCTAATATTATTTCCGATTTGTTCCCCATCGGTCATAGTCGAAGAATTAATAATTACAATAGACTTTTTAAACTTATTATTCGGAGACGGATTGGGAACTCCTCCCATCAGCTCAATATAATAGTCTAACACGCCCTGAGCCATCGACTTAAAGTCATCTTTCTGCGCAATAATGTCTTCACCACCAAGAGCGAAAACCAGTTCGAAGTCGTCCCGAATAAGGGAAACTTCTTCATGTTTCCCAGCAAAAAACATGGATTGCATTAAAGCCGTTAGATTAGTTACCTCAAAGGAGTGCGGAGCTTCGTCTAAAGACTTCCATGGTGTGGTTATTGACCAGGATTCAGGCAGATTGTATTTTACAGTTATTCGGTCCCATTCTTCCCCATTGAGAACGAATAACGACCTGCCGGTATAGAATACTCCCCATTCCGTAGCGTATGCTGCTCCATCGATTCCGCCACTCCATTTATGATCTTCATGATCTAGTCTAAGGGTGTAGTGTACGACTATTTTTTCTTTAGAAGTAGATTGGATCTTCCATCGGGCATCAGGCAATTTTTGTAAAGAGATTTGCTTACCATTGGTACTGTTGGCTCTTATGTCATGAACAAAGGTTGCCCACCGGTTTGGAAGTTGGTTGGCACCCTGTGTCATATAAAGGACAGGTTGCTCTGGAATAAAGGTCATTTTTACATGTGCCAACTTTGTATTATCCGGGTCAATGGTTACCTCATAGGCAATTTCTTTTTTTTTAGGGGATTTCTCTGATAATAAATCCGTCCTTGTTTTTTTGCCAGAGAGACGTTTTTCTAAAGTAAGTACTTCTGCGTGGGTACTATTAATTGGAATAATTAAAAGCAGGAGTCCTGCTAATTTTACAAGTGTTTTCATAGTGATTGTGATTGATGAATGAATATTAATTTCAAAACAATACTAAGCAATCTTGGCTAAGAATCACAGGGTCTGCATGTTCGTATTTGCAAATCAGAACAGCTATATTTTGCAGTGGTTTTGTTGTATAAACTGAGTTGGAGTAGTGCCCTGCTCTTTTTTAAATGCGGAGTAAAATGCAGAGGCCGATCTAAATCCTGCTTTCTGTGCAAGACCCATGATGGTGTAGGATTGGTGCTGATGCATATGTAGTGCCTCCACTACTTCCTGAATTCTAAAACTGTTTATGAATTCATTGAAATTTTTCTTGTATTTCTGGTTAATTTCAGCGCTGAGTTCGTGATATGGAATGCATAATTTCGAAGATAAAGATCTGATGTCCAAATTAGGATCTCTATAATATCTATTGTTTTTTATTTTCTGGATTATTGGATCTTTTTCATCGGTTTCTATGGTCTGATTGTGTTTGCTAGACCCAACTTTTAGAAATGAACGCGGTACAGATGTTATACCTAAGTTTTTATAAAAAAGATAGAGGGTCAT
>CAZWPZ010000094.1:0-3775 GCA_964636005.1 uncultured Eudoraea sp. | reverse complement strand
CAAGCCACCAAAAGAATGCCCTTCCAATAGTCGATAGGGATGAGTTCGAAAGTTTGATTCGACATATGGAATCAACTCGTTTTCTAAAAACTGAAGAAAATTGGAAGCACCTCCACTTTGAGGTATATCTGTACCTGCTCCTCCATAAACATCTTGGCCTGCATTTGATGGCGTAAAATCTCTTGCCCTATCTAAACTTTCTATAGCCACAATAATCATTGGTGGGATAATTCCTGATTCTGTTAAAAGTTCCGCTGTACCAACTTGATGTTTTATGTTACCCAATCCATCTAAAAGGTAAAGAACAGGGTAATTGGTTTCACCCTCTTTGTATCCTTTTGGTAATGAAATGATAATTGGACGGTCTTCTTGTAAAATTTCAGAGTTTAAGATGTACTGTGTTCCTAAACCTAAAAGCTGATTGTCCTCAGTTAACTCTATTTTGTCTGCCGCTTGTGCAGTAGCAATATGTTGAAAGAAGATTGCAGAAAGTGCTGCAAGCGAAATTTTGATTGAATTAAAGTTCATTTATTAGATGTTTAGCCGTAAAGACGATGCTCTAATAATGATGTTGCATTTTTAATAAACTACAGTGCTTAGGCTATGGTTTGTTTACACTGTTCGCTTCGATGGGAACAGCCCGTGAGGGGTGAATTCAAGCCGTTTGATTATCCAAAAATCTAATGGAGGAAAATTATTATAATTAGCTAAAAAAACTAGGGTTGAAATATGGATGTTAGAAGCAGTTGACCATCCTGGTTTTAAAGTTTAAAACGAATCTAAAGATATCTCCTTACCCTTGCATCATGTCTTTAAACCATAATGGGGTTCTAATACCAATACCCTATTAAAATAGGTTTGAGTCACAGAGCCTCCCAAATAAAAAAAGGCAGCCCCAAGGTGGAGAACTGCCTATTAATTAAGTAGCGAGAGGGGGACTTGAACCCCCGACCTCAGGGTTATGAATCCTGCGCTCTAACCGCCTGAGCTACCTCGCCATCGTATTTTAAAACGGCTGCAAATATACAGGTTAATTTTCTGTTCATCAAAATTCATTGCTCAAAAATAAACTGATGTATTTATTTTTTTATCATTTATAAATATATATATTGCTCATAGTTAATAAGCAGTTACATGAGCGAGAAGTCTAAGTTCCAGATAGAGTTTGTAATACAATCATCACCACAGTTACTATACCAATACCTGTCTACCCCCTCCGGTTTGTCGGAGTGGTTTGCAGACAATGTGAATTCTCGGGGTGAAATCTTTAGTTTTATTTGGGATGGCTCCGAAGAAGAGGCGAAACTCTTAAAACGAAAAACAGATGAGTTTGTCAAATTCGCCTGGTCCGATAACGAGGACGACAGCTATTTTGAAATGCGCATCATTGTAGACGAAATTACCAAGGATGTATCCCTCTTTATAACCGACTTTGCCGAAGAGGATGAAATTGACGAAGCGAAAATGCTTTGGAGAAATCAGGTTTCGGATCTTAAGCAAGTTTTAGGATCAAAATAGATCGGGCAATACCTTCCTAATCCGTATATTTGGCCTTGTTTTTCAAGGCTTTTTTTATGGTTAATTACGACGGAAATTTATTAGAAGAAACAGAGGGGAATCTCTCAGTCAAAAACAGAGGTTTTCTCTATGGTGATGCCCTATTCGAGACACTGAGGTATCTGGATGGAAGACCCATGTTTTGGGAAGACCACTATCTGCGACTGATGTCTTCTATGCGTATTTTGCGAATGCAAATTCCCATGTCTTTTACCATGGAATACCTGCAGGATGAAATACGTAAAACGGTAGAGGCCCTAAATCCAGAGCAAGGAGCCCGCGTTCGTATAACCGTTTTTCGAAAGGAGGGAGGGCTGTATACCCCAAGCACTAATGAGGTCTCCTATTGTATAGAAGCTTCTGCTTTAAAGGAACCCTTTTATACCTTTCCCGAACAGTCCTGCAAAGTAGAACTGTTTAAAGATTTTACACTTGCCAAAGGATTGCTGTCTAACGTTAAATCTACCAACCGACTCATCAATATCCTTGGTAGTATCTATTCCAAAGAAAACCAATTCGACAATTGTATTCTTCTCAACGAGAAAAAGATGGTAACCGAAGTGCTTAATGGTAACATCTTTATGGTAAAAGGAGATACAGTTCAGACGCCTCCTCTGGAAGATGGTTGCATCAAGGGAATCGTTCGTAAAAAACTAATAGAAGTCATCGCAAAAACAGAAGGTTTAAAGCTGGAGGAGAAATCGATTTCACCCTTCGAATTACAGCAGGCAGAGGAACTGTTTTATACCAATAGTATTCAAGGCATCGTACCTATTACGCATTATCGCAAGAAAACCTTTAAGAGTGATGTAGCTCGTAATCTTTTAGGGAAACTTAATGCTGCAGCCAGGTTTAGTTAAGGCTTGGGTTTTCAGGGGCATTGGACCACAAAAGGTAATCCCCTCCTAATTCCATCATTTTTTCTTTCCAAAAGGCCAGCGTAGATTTTTGAATGATGTTGCTTTGGTATTTATTAGAAACCACTATCCAGGATTTCGAGTGCAGCTCCTGGTCTAGTTGCAAAGATGCCCATCCGGAATATCCGAGAAAGAAGCGAATATCGTTTTTGGTTATAACCCCCTGATTGATTAGGGCAATAGTCTTATCAAAATCGCCACCCCAATAGATGCCATCGGAAATCTCGATACTATTGTCTATCAAATGCGGAACCTTATGAATAAAATAGAGGTTGTCCTGTTCTACGGGCCCTCCATTAAAGACCTGAAAGGGAACTTCTATTTCCTCCACCAGATCGCTTATATCGTATTCCAAAGGTTTATTGAGGATAAATCCTACCGAACCCTCCTCGTTGTGCTCCGCTAGAAGGACCACAGATCGATTGAAAGAAACATCCCCGGTAAGGGTTGGTTCTGCAATAAGCAAAATTCCTTTTTTTGGTTTAATCGTAGTCATATGGTCGCTATGTTATTTTAAAAATAAGATAATTATATGAAATAGCAAAAGGCCAATAAAGCAAAAAGCATCCCTATGGAGGGATGCTTTTTTATATATTTCAAGTCTGAACTAGTTAACAGAGTTACTTAAATCTGATCCTGCTTTAAACTTAACTACATTTTTAGCAGCAATTTGGATGGTTTTACCTGTAGATGGGTTTCTTCCTTCTCTGGCGTTTCTTCTGGAAACAGACCAAGAACCGAAACCAACAAGAGAAACTCTATTTCCTTTTTTCAAGGATCCTTCTACATTTCCTAGAAAAGATTCTAGTGCTTTTTTTGCTGCTGCCTTAGTGATGCCTGCATCTGCTGCCATAGCATCGATTAATTCTGTTTTGTTCATAATTTAAATAAATTAATTGTTGTTAAATATGTTTACGCTTTAACAAATTTATATGGATTTACGGTTTAACCAAGTAATAATGGGGCAAATCAGTGTTTTTGTTAATAACTCGAACCGTTTGTTGATAAAGTGACAAAAATTGTTCATCGTATCCTAGGTCAATGCCTATGGGGCTTTAGAACATTTTTGCATTTTCTTCCAAAAGAAACCCATTTAGAAGTGCACTCACAGGCATTCTTTTCTTCCCGGAGAGTTGCACCTCTAACAGATGTATTAAACCTCCTTTGGCTGCTACTTTCCATTCTTTTTTATTAGACAACACGGTTCCGTATTCCTCTTTGTGCACCGTTCGCTCGTACTTTGCCTGAAAGATTTTCAGGTCCAATTCCTTGTCCCCATTTCTTAGACTGGTCCATGCAGA
>CAZWPZ010000093.1:0-1510 GCA_964636005.1 uncultured Eudoraea sp. | reverse complement strand
TTCAGAACCAAAATCTTTTCCTTGTTCAACAAATCCTGTTGCTATTGGTTCGAGGGTAATTGCGTTTTTTTTCGCTATTTGCTGTAGTGATTTGCCAAAATCAGCCTTAAAGGTGTTATCGCCTTTTGTTATTATAAGGGTTCCTGCTTGGTATTTTTTTCCGTGGAGTACAAATGGTTTGTAGGCAGAGCGCACCCGGAAGTTGTTTTGAAATAATTCTGTCAAAAAACGCGCGTCATCCATTCCATTCCAATCTGCAAGATAAGCGTAGGAGTCTGATGGATATGCCTCTTTTTCTTCTTCTTCATACTTTAGATCTGCATTACCTTCAATGATGTTGTTTGTGGCAATTGCCTCAAGACCATAGGCATATGGTAAGGACCAGGCAGTTATGTCATAGGTAAGAGAGTCCGACAATACGGCATCTGGTTCGAATAGCACCTTAACCAAAGTTCCCTTTTTTTGCTGTGTATGGACAACCAGGCTATTGTCATCTGCAGTAAAGTTTCCGGTCTTCCCAGTTGTGTAGTTAAACCCTTTAACCGTGCGCTTTTTCGTATAGGAATAGGCAATTTGATGTTTATCCATAAGCGAGGTTAACCTTCGCATTTGATCTTTGTTGCCGTTTAATACAAAGGAATTATACTTAAAACTTTTTGGACGATAAAATGCTCTAATTTCAGAATTTAGCCTGGCTATATTATTGGAAGCTACTTCTACAGTAGACATGCCAGTAGTATAGTGATGTGCTATCCTGTCCTTTAAGGTCAGGGTATCGCCATTACCATCAATTATTCCGAGACCTGCTCTCCCACTTCCTCCTTGCTCGTAGGTCATTCCTATGGCTCCACTATACATTGGGTATGTATCGCCATAACTTGGATAAAAGAGATCAAACCGCTCTTTGGTAAAATAAAACCACCCGTTGGCATCGAAGTATTTGGCGTGATTTTTTCCGACCGTTCCTTGAAACTCACGTTGAAAATCTGTGATTACCTCATGAAATGGTTCTGCAGCTGGTGCAAAATAATAGGGGGAGTCTACTCCTTGCTCATGAAAATCGACATGGATATGAGGGAGCCATTCCTGATAATAAGGTAACCTTTGTTGACTTTCCTTTTGCGTTAACCACGCCCAATCCCTATTTAAATCGAACATATAATGATTGGGCCTTCCCGATAACCAACCTTCATGATGCTCCTTGCTGTTGGGATCTACATTATTTGGAGCATTTTTATATTGATGGTACCAATTAATATAGCGATCACGACCGTCTGGGTTGATACAGGGATCCATAATGACCACTGTATTTTCGAGGTAATCGCTTTTATTCGTCAAAAGTGCGTGAATCGTTTTTAAAGCCGATTCGGTGCCTACGCTTTCATTGCCATGCACATTATAGCTTAACCACACGATGGCCTTATTCTGGTCGCCTTGTCCATTCAACGCTTTCAGATGTTCTTCTCGAATGGTTTCGAGATTTGCCAAATTATCAGCTGAAGAAATATAA
>CAZWPZ010000092.1:0-28180 GCA_964636005.1 uncultured Eudoraea sp. | reverse complement strand
AATGCCTACGCTGCAATGGTTACCTCTGGTACAGCCACTTTAGAAACAGCCTTGTTTAAAATTCCTCAGGTAGTGTGCTACAAAGGAAGCTGGATATCCTATCAAATTGCCAAAAGAATAATCACTTTAAAATATATATCTCTCGTAAATCTGATTATGGATCGAGAAGTTGTGAAAGAATTAATTCAGAATGACCTAACCGTTTCTAATCTGGAAAAAGAACTCAGAGAAATCCTCACGGGTGCTAAAAGAAAAGAACAATTAAAGGCTTATGAAGAACTACAACATAAGTTAGGAGGATCAGGAGCAAGTGCCAAAACAGCTACACTTATTATAGAAAATGCCTAATTTAGATCTCAGAAGAGAATTTTATTTATAAAAATGCGTATTCGGTATTGTACTTTTCTTTTGTTTCTATTCTTCTTTAGTTGCGGCGTTGTAAAAAAGAAAACCACCTACAGCAGCAAAAGAACGGTTTCGGTTCCTCCAAGTCCTGTAGATACGCTTCCTGCCAAAGACGAAATCACCGATCTAAAACCAGAAATAAAAAAATTTACTCCTGCAGAGGAGATTATAGCTACAGCCCTTGGCTATTCTGGTGTCCGATATAAATATGGAGGAACGACGAAAAAAGGTATGGACTGTTCCGGCTTATTGTATGTTTCTTTTGGCACACACAATATTACACTACCACGCGTATCAAGTGAAATGGCCAAAGAGGCCAAAAAAATAAACCTCAACAAGGTAGATAAAGGGGATCTCTTGTTTTTTAAAACAACCAAAAAAGCCAAAAAGATTAATCATGTTGGTCTAGTAGTAGATGTTAATGGTCCGGATATAAAATTTATTCATGCCACTACCTCAAGAGGTGTAATTGTTTCCTCTCTGAGAGAAGGGTTCTGGAACTACTCTTTTGTCAAAGCTGCACGGGTTCTATAGCACAGAACCATCTGTTATCTTCTTACATAAGAATTCTATGATTTAAAAATGCACTATGTAAAGCTAGCTTAAGGCTTAAGCTTTTGCATAATGAATCTGCTAGACTCTATAGCCATTAGACTATTTATATACGTTGCAATAGGTATTCTCCTTGCATATTATCTTCCAATATCGCTTCTTGTTTCCTTAGTATTATGCTTTATTTGCCTCTGTTTCATCGGCCTGCAATCCATTTTCTTTACCATAGGCCGGCATCTGGCCTTTCAAGTTTTGTTTGGTCTGTCCGGAATCTGTCTGGGGCTCCTTTCAACCAATCTTTCCCTTCCCAAAAATCACCCAAAACACTACAGTAAACAGGAACACAAAAAAAAGTGCACCCTTACACTAAGGATCCTTGATAAACTAAAAGACAATAAATTTCATCAACGTTTTATAGCAGAAATTTTAACCTTAGAAAACAAACCATCTAAGGGTCGTATTCTACTATTACTTCCGATACAAGATTCTACAGTAGGGCTTTCTATTGACGACTTAATCCTAACTAAAACCACAATAGAAGAAATAAGAGCATCCGCAAATCCCTATCAATTTGACTATAAAAAATATATGGCCTTGCAAAAGATTTACCATCAAATACAGAGCAGCTCCCGGACACTTATAAAAGGTAATTCAAGTAAAACTATCAGAAAAGCAGCGGAAAAACTTAGGCACAAATTGATCAATTATTTGGAAAAATTTCAATTTAAAAAAAGAGAATACGGTATCCTCAGAGCATTATTATTGGGAGATCGACAAGCGATTACTCCGGAAGTCTTTAAAAGTTTTAAAAAAGCTGGTGCCGTACACCTACTTGCTGTATCTGGATTGCATATTGGTGTTGTTTTACTCTTGCTTCAATTTGTATATTCCCCACTTAAGCTACTCCCTAATGGAACCAAATTTTGCACTTTGGCAACTATCGCTACCCTTTGGTTTTATGCACTGTTATGCGGATTCACGGCCTCAGTAGTGAGAGCTGTTTGTATGTTTTCCTTTTTGTCCTATGGGCTTTATCTTAAACGGTACCGAAGCGCCTATAATACAGTAGGCTTGTCTCTACTTTTTCTATTAATACTCCTAGATCCCTTACTGCTCTTTCAAACGGGTTTCCAGTTAAGTTACAGCGCGGTTATTTCTATTCTTTGGTTATATCCTAAAATTTCTGGACTGTGGAGACCAACAAACACCGTTCTTCGCAAGACATGGGAGTTAATGGCTCTTTCTATATCTGCTCAAATTGGTGTTTTCCCCCTTATTCTCTATTACTTCCATGAATTTCCACTGCTTTTCTTTATTAGTAATATTATCGTTGTTCCAATCTTGGGTCTCTTACTTGGAACAGGTTTCATACTTCTGCTTTTAGCCGCATTAGATCTTACTCCCACAGTTTTTCTTCGTATATATGAAGCACTTCTATTCTGGATTAATGAGACGATTACTTTACTGGGAAGTCAGGATCTTTTTATCGTTAAGAATATTTACCTGGACGAGGTGGGTGTGGTTTTGCTATATCTTAGTATACTGTTTCTCTTCACGACCCTAGGAAAACGATTATTCTATCTTTACAAGTCCCCTCTAATTGCGTTCTTGATTTTCCAATTGTGGAACAGCTACTCCATATTTAATAAACTTCAGGAAAATAAGCTATTTGTTATGCATAAAAAAGACCAAACCATACTGGTTTCAAAAGTGCGGAACAACCTGACTATCTACAGTAAAGACACCTTATTTGACCAAAAGTTAATAGACCCTTTACTCACAGAGGAAAGGATTAAAAAAGTGCATTTTAAAAAACTAGTATATGCCTATTCTTTAAACAATAAAAACCTCCTTCTAATAACGAAACCGATTTTACCATACCCCTTTAATAAACCAATCGACTATTTACTTTTGTCGAATTCACCAAACATAAATCTAAATCGATATTTGGACAGCCTAACACCAAAACTCGTGATTGCAGATGGGAGTAACTATCCTACTTTCGTTGACCGTTGGAAAAAGAGTTGTGTTAATAAGAGAATACCCTTTTACAGCACTCGAGAGCTTGGTGCCTTCCAGCTTATCACAGAACGCTAACGTACGCCGTGCATAAGTCTTTTTAAAACAGGGTTTAACACTATAGAAATTACACCAAAAGTTATTGGAACGAGGGCAAATACTAAGAAGAAGAAGCCTAGTGAATATTCTTCCGATATCTTATCGATCATACCGCCTGCTGTGCCGGCAGCTTTTTGACCTATGGCGATTGCCAAATACCAGATTCCAAACATAAAACCTATCATTCTTGCAGGTACCAGCTTGCTTAAATAGGAAAGACCTAAAGGAGACAAACACAGTTCACCCATAGTGTGTAAAAGGTAGGTTATAACCAAAAATATCATACTGACAGATGCCGTTCTTGCACCTGGTTCAATACCAGCCGAACCATAGGCTAAAACAGCAAAACCTAATCCCAATAAAATAAGACCTATGCCATACTTCATTGCTGCGGTAGGATTGTATTTACTCTCCCACCACCTCGAAAAAAATGGAGCCAAGGTAATTATGAAAAAGGAATTTAGGATTCCAAACCAAGAAGCATCAATTTGATTCCCTTCCTGAGATAATTTATCGCTTAAGCGCAAGATAACCAAGGCCCATATCCCTACAAATGCAAGTGCTAAAACTACATTAGACCATACAATTTTTTTATGAGTCTTTTTTGCCAGGAGGTACAATACCCAAGTTATAATTAGAAGTGGCACTGTTGTCAATAAAGTATCTACTATTTTAAAGATGGTAGCCGAGGCACCAACCAATTGCCGATTGGTGTAATCTCTGGCAAAGAGTGTCATGGAACCCAAAGCCTGTTCGAAAGCAGCGAAGAAGAATACCGTGAACAATCCAAATATGGCAACAGCTATAATTCTATCACGTATCACTGGCACATAACGGGAAATACGGGAAACGATTAACACTAAAAATAGAAGTAACGCCAATAGTATGATTCCATTGGATCCACTTAGGCCGAATATCTCAATCGGAATTAGCTGTGTGTTGCTTATTTTTTCAATGGGGTCATTAAACAAATACAATATCCCACCCAAGGAAGATAAAACGATAAGAATATAGTCGAATACCGTAAAAGGATTTAGTTCCTGAGATCCTTCCTCAGGAGTACTCTTCATTTCTAATTGGGAAGTTTCCTTATTTCTGGACGATGGTTTACCGCCTATTTCACCGAAAAGGTTCTTTGCCAACAGGAATTGAAGCATTCCCATAAACATAAATATGCCAGCTAAACCAAATCCATAGGACCAACCATAATTTTCTGCCAAATACCCGCATAACATCATGCCAAAAAAGGCACCGGCATTTACACCCATATAAAATATGGTATAGGCACCATCCTTCTTTGATTCTTTACCCTTGTACATTTCTGAAATGATAGAAGTAATATTTGGCTTAAAAAACCCTGTCCCAACAACCAACAAGCCAAGTCCGGAATAGAATGAAAACGATGTCTCCAAAGCCATAGCTGCGTGACCTAAAGTCATAATAATACACCCTATAACCACCGCAATTCTGTATCCTGTGAACTTATCTGCAATATATCCCCCAAGAATAGGGGTAAGATATAGTAGGGAGGCGTAGGTGCCTATGAGTGCCAAGGCATGTTCTCTAGGCCACTCCCAGCCCGGATTCTCACTAATTAGAGGTGCGGTAAGAAAAAGAATAAGCAATATTCGCATCCCATAAAAGGAAAAGCGTTCCCACATCTCCGTGAAAAACAATACCATCAAACCGGCTGGGTGACCTAAAACTTTATCTTTAAATAGATTTTCGATATCTGTATTCATTTCCAATTATTAGAGGGTTCATATTTCCATATGTACAAATAAAACTACCATGGCTTACTCTACTATTTCAGTGCCAGAAGCCATTTCGCGTTCGTTGTCTTCAGCTCCATGCGTGAGTGCCTTTAATTTTTTAATAAACACCCATATAAGCAATCCAAATAAGATACAGAAGATTGCAATTCCTGTGAATACGGTAAACTCCCCAAATTGAGAGGCAGATTCTCCCAGTAGACCAGCAACTTTATTTCCAAGTCCTGTAGTTGCAAAATAAAGACCCATCATTAAAGAAGCGTATTTAGCTGGCGCAAGTTTGGTGACAAAACTCAAGGACACAGGCGACAGACTAAGCTCGCCAATGGTATGAAAGAGATACGCCAACACAAGCCAATACATGGCCGAAGATCCTGTGGATTGATATTCTACTGTTGCTGCAGTCATAAACAAAAACCCAGTCCCCATGATAATCAGACCAATAATCATCTTAAACAAGGAGGAGGCCTCCTTGCCTTTTAGTTTTCGTTTGGCCCAATATCCGGCAACAGCTGTCCCTAGTGTGATGATAAAAAATGCGTTGAGCGATTGGAACCAGGAAGCTGGTACTTCCCAACCGAACAGCATTCTATTGGTATAGTCCTTTGCATATATATTCATAAGCCCGCCCGCCTGCTCAAAGGCTCCAAAAAATACTATTACCATTAAAAAAGACAGGGCCAAAACTATAACTCGGTCCTTTTCAATTTTAGTCAAAGGTCGTTTAAGCGCTTCTCTATCTTCCTTAATTTCGGATTTACCCAAATAATTCCCAACATTAACTAAATACTTTTGTCCGAATAGAAACTGAATCAGACCAAAAAGCATACATATCCCTGCTAAACCAAATCCATAATGCCATCCATATACTTCACCTACATATCCAACAATCAGACTGGATAAAAAAGCACCTACGTTGATTCCAATATAAAAAATAGTAAAACCTTTATCGCGTCGGATATCTCCTTTTTTATAAAGACCCCCTACCATAGTAGATATGTTGGGTTTTAGCATTCCTACCCCAGCTACAATAAACCCTAAACCGGTATAAAAGGCCCACAATTGTTCTATTGCAAGTACACTGTGACCAATAACCAACAAAACAGCTCCTACTATTACGGACTTTTTTTGTCCGAGAAACCTATCGGCTATATAACCACCAGGAATCGATGCCACGTAAACTAACATCGTATACCATCCGTATAACGCCAATGCCTCTCCATTTGTCCATCCCAGACCAGGGTTGAGATCTGTGGTCTGAGTAACCAGATACAAGACCAAGATAGCCCGCATGCCATAATAAGAAAATCGTTCCCACATCTCTGTAAAAAATAGCACATAGAGGCCCACCGGATGTCCAAAAAGCTCTTTCTGATGTGCTGGTTTAATGGTTTGTTCTGACATAGTTTGTTCGTTTTAGTTATAGGTTGGATTTAATAAAGTTGGTCATTTTGGTATAGAGATGAAGTCTCGTATTGCCTCCACTTATTCCGTGCGTTTTATCCGGATAGATGGCCCATTCAAAAGATTTGTTGGCCTGAACAAGTGCTTCCACCATTCGCATGGTATTTTGCACATGAACATTATCATCACCTGAACCGTGAATGAGCAAATAATCTCCTCTAAGGAGCTCTGGATAACTCAAAGGCGAATTATTGTCATAACCTGAGGCATTTTCTTGGGGTGTCTGCATATAGCGTTCTGTATATATGGTATCGTAGAAACGCCAGCTTGTTACCGGTGCAACTGCAATGGCCATTTCAAAGGTCGAATTTCCTTTGAGCAAACAATTGGTCGACATAAAGCCACCATAACTCCATCCAAATATCCCTGTTCTTTCCTCATCTATATAAGGTAAATTACTCAATTCGTTGGCGGCAGCGATTTGATCTTCAACTTCGTATTTACCTAATTCTTTATAGGTGAGTTTTTTGAAATCACGACCTTTTAATCCAGTTCCCCTTCCATCGACACACACAACAATATACCCATTAGCGGCTAATAATTGATACCAATAATCATTGGTGCTATTCCACCTATTAGCTACTGATTGAGATCCCGGACCGCTATATTGAGTCATAAACAAAGGGTACTGCTTATTGCTATCAAAGTTAGATGGCTTAAGCATCCACATGTTGAGATCATAGCCATTAACGTGTAAAGTACTAAACTCCTTCTTGACTAATTGATAGGAAAGAAGTTTGGATTTTAATAAACCATTATCCAATAAAACCTTTATTTGTTCACCGGAAGAAGCCTCGTTTAAGCTTATCAAAGGAGGGGTTTCCGAAGAGGAATACGTATTAATAAACAAGGTATAATCCGCACTAAAATCTGCTGAATTTGTACCCGTTTTACTAGTCAGGCGTTTTTTATTGGTGCCTTTTATTCCAATGGAGTAAACATCCCGGTTTATGGAACCATTTTCGGTAGATTGGTAATATAGGGTTTTTCTTTGGGCATTAAACCCGTAATATTTGGTTACCTCCCATTCCCCCTTGGTTATTTGTCGTAATTCTTTTCCCTCCCTGGAATATAAATACAAATGTTTATACCCATCCTTTTCACTGGTCCAAATAAAGCTATCCTCCGCAAGAAAAGTAAGGTCGTCATTAACGTAAATATAGGCCTTATCTGTTTCCTTGTGCAGTAAAGAAAGGCTCTTTTCTGAGGTGTTGTAGGTCCAAAGTTTTAATTCATTTTGTCTTCTATTGATGGTTTGAAAACTAAGATCCTCGGGGTTGTTTCTCCATTTTATTCTAGGAATATAATAGGGGTTATCGATGGAAACTTCTTCTATAGTATTAGTCTGTAGATCATAAATGTGTAAAGAAACTTTGGCGTTATTTTCTCCGGCTTTGGGATACTTAAAAACCTCTTGTGCAGGATATAAATCTGTCCCATAAAGATCCATACTAAATACAGGCACCTCAGATTCGTCGAACTTTAAAAATGCCAGTTTGGTGCCATCTGTGTTCCAATCAAAGGCCTTCACCAAAGAAAATTCTTCTTCGTATACCCAATCTGCGAGCCCGTTTATTACTTTATTCTTAGAACCGTCACTAGTGAGCTTTTGCGTAGAAGAATCACTTAAATTATACAGGAATAAATTATTTTCCTGGACATAAGCAATCCTGGTTCCATCAGGAGAAAAGTACGGTTCTTGAATTTTTTTGTCTGTTAGTCTCCAAATCTTCTTGCTAGCCAGTTCATAAACATAGTAGACACCTTTTGTAGATCTTCGATAAATAGGCTCTATCTTGGTTCCTAAAAGTATTCGTGACTCATCTTTGCTAAACTGATAAGTGGTGAAATAGGGTAATTCAGAATTCTCATCTGTAGAAAGAATCGTTTCTACCTTTTGAAGACTTTTATAATCGAATTTTTCAATAGCACTAAATAATCGGCTGGCATCGGATTTTAAAAGTGTATACTGTTTCCCATTGTTCATAGAACGAAACGCTTCTATTCCTTCTTCTGCAAAACCTCCAGACCAAATTTCTTCTAATTGTACCTTTTTAAGTTGTGCACTAGCGGGACAAGTGATATAAAATCCAATAAACAAAAGAACTAAAATCCTCCTCATATATTCTTAAAATAGCATTATCAACTTCCAAGTTTACTAATATTTTACGAATTAATTGGAAATCACTTTAAAATATTAGCCCGAAAAGAATTCATGAATCTAACCCACTGAGAAAATTTCTTGAATGCTAATCCTTATCTTTGCTGTTACTAAATTGGATTTTTATGACACAACCTATTAAAGGTTTTTCCAAACTCTCCAAAAACCAAAAAATAGCATGGATTGCTGAAAATTATACATCTGATTCGGAAAAGACAACAGAAATCTTAAAGCAGTATTGGAATGAAGACGAACAATTACAGCAACTGCACGACGAGTTTATTGAAAATACAATCAGCAACTATTATCTCCCTTTTGGCATAGCTCCAAACTTTTTAATTAACAATACCCTCTACGCGATCCCCATGGCAATTGAAGAAAGTTCGGTTGTAGCCGCAGCAAGTAAGGCAGCTAAATTTTGGTTAGATAGAGGTGGCTTTAAGACATCGGTACTTGGCACAGAAAAAATAGGGCAAGTACATTTTATATATAATGGTGATAAAGCCAAGTTATATAGTTTTTTTGAAAAGATTGAATCGAGTTTTTATGACACTTCCAAACATCTAACCAAAAAAATGGAGGCCCGTGGAGGAGGAATTCTGTCTATCGAATTGCGCGATAAAAGCCATAAGCATCCCAATTATTATCAATTGCATTGCACCTTTGAAACGCTCGATGCGATGGGAGCCAATTTTATAAACTCCTGTTTGGAACAATTCGCCGCCAACTTGGAGGAAAAAGCCAAAACCGAAGGCTTATTGGAACAGGAAACCTCTCTGGAAGTTATCATGAGCATTCTCTCTAACTATGTTCCAAATTGTTTGGTAAGAGCTGAAGTGAGTTGTGCGGTATCCGAGTTTAAGCTAAGTGCTAATATTTCTCCAGAGGCTTGTGCTGAAAAATTTATTCAGGCAGTTGCCATTGCAAATGCAGAACCCCATAGGGCAGTCACCCATAACAAGGGAATTATGAATGGCATAGATGCTGTCGTATTGGCTACAGGAAACGATTTTAGGGCCGTAGAAGCAGGTGCTCACGCATATGCTTCAAAAAATGGGACGTATCAAAGTTTAACGAATGCGAAAATCGAAAATGGTGTATTTTCTTTTTGGATTGAAATACCCCTTGCATTAGGCACAGTGGGTGGACTCACAAATCTTCACCCAATGGTTCAATTGGCTCATGAGATTTTACAATATCCTTCTGCCAAGAAACTGATGGAAATAGCAGCTGTTGCCGGCCTGGCACAAAACTTTGCAGCTCTCAGTTCTCTTGTTACTACAGGGATTCAGGAAGGACATATGAAAATGCATTTATTGAATATATTAAACCAAATGAATGCTACCAAGGATGAGAAAAAAACCTTAGTATCCTATTTTAAAAGTAATACGGCAACACATACTGCCGTGGTAGAAGCTCTAGACAAACTGCGAGAAAAGATATGATCAAAGAGTTTTACAGCAATGGAAAACTTTTATTGAGTGGGGAGTATGCCATACTGGATGGTGCCCAAGGTATAGGTCTTCCAACTATATATGGACAATCCTTGGTGGTGTCTGGCATAAGTACTCCGGAATTAATATGGAAAAGTCGAGACCATGAAGAGGGCGTTTGGTATTCCTGCAGTGTATCCATGGATGTTTTCACTTCTGTAAATTCGTTTAATCGCCAGTACCATTTATTTCAAGAATCACAGGATAATATAGGAAGAACTCTTCTGCAAATTTTAAGGGAAGCTACTATTCTCAATCCAAATTTTTTAAAAAACGCTAAAGGGTATGAGGTTACCACCACATTATCTTTTCCTAGAGATTGGGGACTGGGTTCTTCTTCCACCCTTATAAATAACATAGCCTTGTGGGCAAAGGTTGATCCTTATATTCTATCCTCAAAAACACTTGGGGGCAGCGGTTATGATATAGCTTGTGCAAACCATAACAGTCCCATTTTGTACTCACTGCAGCATGGAAAAGCAACCGTAAAAGAGTTGCCTTTTAACCCTTCCTTTAAAGACTATATTTATTTTGTCTATCTCAATCAAAAACAAAATAGTCGAGATGGTATTAAAGCGTATAATACTATTGTTAAAAATAAAGAGCTCCTTATAAAGACAATTAACAATATTACTCAGGCTATTGCTGTATGTACAGAATTAACACATTTCGAAAAACTCTTGCGAGAGCATGAAGAAATTATTGGAGAAATGCTTCAGACCCAGCCCATTCAAAAAAGATTGTTCGCAGATTTTTCCGGGACTATTAAAAGTCTGGGAGCCTGGGGGGGAGATTTTCTTTTGGCAACTTCACAAGAAGATCCTACCTCATACTTTAATGGAAAGGGCTATCCAACAGTCTTACCTTATGCAGATATGATTCTACAAAAAAACCTCCCTGAATAAGAGAGGTTTATTTTTTATTAAGATCTTCAATTCTAATAGAAGGTCGCTCTATTATCGATTATCTCTGATTTATCTTTTAACGCTTCAAAAACACTAGAAGCTACTCTTGTTGCATTAGCGTTTTGGACCGCATTGGCAAAGGTGGCGTAATTTTCAAGTTCTGGTGCTTCCTCCTTTTTTACTACTTCTACCATGAACACCCCTGTTTCCCCTTTTATTAGAGAAGATGTGTTACCTTCTTCCAGGGCAAAAGCAGTTCCTACCACCATAGGCTCTCTTCCAGCTCCGGGAATTGTTGGGTTTTTAACTGTTAATGCTGAAGCGTTCGCAATCGTAACATTGTTTAAAGATGCAATATCTTCCATGGACTTTCCAGAATTGTTTTGAATGATTTGAGCAGCCTTCTTGTCTTTACGGATCTTCGGTAAGATAGTCGCTGACGCATCCTCAACATTCATTAATCCTTCTTCGTAAGTAGCTGTAAGTTGTACAACAGCATAACCATTACCGATGGAAAACCTTTTTATATCACCTACTTCCGTTTCTTCGTTAAAAGCCCATTGTACTATATTCCTTTGGTTGTTTAGACCTGGCAGGTTCTCATCCATTTCTTTTAGCTTATTAACCGGCCTTACCACTAGTTCTTTTTCTGTTGCTAGGTCCGGGAAAGATTTATCGGACTCTATTGCCTCCATTTCAAATTTAGTCGCATCAGTAAAGAGCGTATTTAAGGTTTCCTCAGAAGCTTCAATCGCTCTACTCAAAGTAGCGATTTGTACAAGGTCTTCTTTGTCATCTATCCGGACAATATGATATCCAAATTCGGTCTCAACCATCCCAATATGTCCTACCTTATTATCAAAGGCAAAATCATTGAACTTAGGCGTCATTACCCCTTCCTGGAAATAACCCAGATCTCCTCCTCTAGGTGCAGAAGGGCCATCCGAATTATCTCGTGCCAGCTCGGCGAATACCGTTCCTTGAGATTTTGCTTGCTTTAATAACTCTTTTGCTTTTTTCTCTGCTTCTTCTTTTGTTCTGGTAATATCCGGGTTTGCACGTTCTGCCCCTTCCCAAGTAATTAAAATATGACTTGCCTTTACCGATCCTTCAGGTCTTTTGGCAATCATCTTAGAAACATTGTATCTGTTATTGTCCTTGTAGGGGCCGAAGAGTTCTCCAATTTCTAATCCCATCAGACTGTCTGCAAATTTTACAGGCAACTCTTTTTTGGCCTTATATATGGTGTCAAATTTAGTGTCTGAATTTCTATCTAAAAAGGCAGCCACATCCGTGGTATTTCTGAAACCTCGAATGGTATCCGTAGCATCCCTTTCTTCGAAATACTCTAAGGTATCCTCAAGAAGTTTTTCAATTTCTGATTTTATGGCTTGCTCGTCTTCCTCTGAAGGCTTATCATTAAAATACACAAACTGAATGTCGCGAGCAGGATCTTGCTTATACTCTTCCTTATGTTCATTTATATAATCCTGTATTTCCGCCTTTGAGATAATAAAAGAACTATCAGGAATAGATGTATATGGGACTCTTACATAACGTATATCTACCTTATCCGTTGACAGTTTATAGTCTAACTCTCCCTCTTTTAAGGTAGCACCTACACCCGCTCGAATCAAATTGTAATAGGTCTGTTCTTTCGCACCTTGGATAATGGCTTCTTCATCTTGTAACCAATCCTGATATTGCGCAGGGGCGTTAACACTTAACTCCGCAATAAAATCTCTAAATCTCATTTCATCAAATACGCCATTCTCATCTAAGAATTGTGGATTTTGTACAATTCCCGGACTTGATTTTATAACATTGATGATTTGATCTTGTTCAATGGATATACCTAAATCTTCAATTTGCTGACCCAAAATGGTATTTCTCTCTACCTGACTCCATACAGAATTAACCAATTGCATAGAAGTCATATTGGGACCACCCCTTCTTGAAGCTCTTTCAATTTTACGTCTAAACGCATCTATAGAAATCTCCTCTCCATTTATCTCCCCCACAGAAGAGCCAACCTTACTCCCACTGAGATCATTACTCGTAAAAATTCCAGAAATAACGAAGGCAAATAATGCCATCCCAATAATTAGGATCAACACGGTTGTTCGTTTTCTGATATTCTCTAGAATTGCCATTATCTTGTTGTTTTTAAATCAGTTTGCGAAATTAGTATTTTAGTTTAAGAAATAAAAACATTCCTAGCCCTATCTGAACTATGTCTCTCCCTATTCTTTTTCCAATATCTCTAAGGATACCAGATCAATTTTTGTACTAGACACCTCTAATACATGAAATACAAAATTTTCTAACTGAATTTCCGTATCCTTTTCGGGAATCTCTCCAGTTTCATTGACTATTAAACCGCCTAGGGTCTCGTATTCCTCGCTCTCTGGTAGTTCCAGTTTATACTGCTCATTTAGGTAGTCTACTTCCAGGCGAGCAGATAATTTAAAACTAGTTTCGGAAAGTTGTTCTTCAATCAGGTCCGTAGAGTCATGTTCATCTTCAATCTCCCCAAATAACTCTTCCACTATATCCTCTACCGTCATTATTCCTGCAGTACCTCCATATTCATCGAGAACTACAGCGATACTCTTACGCTTTTTAGTTAGTACATTTAATATTTCCTGAATAAGCATAGTTTCGGGAACAAATTCTACTGGCAATAGAATACTTTTAATTGTTTTTGGTTTCTTAAATAGTTCGTAAGAATGTATATACCCAATAATATTATCTATGGTTTCTTTATAAACCAGAATTTTAGATAAGCCAGTTTCCGTAAACAACTTTGCCAGATTTTTAGGGCTCTCCATTATCTCTACAGCAATTATCTCGGTTCGTGGAACCATAACTTCACGTGCTTTTACGGCTGCAAATTCTAAAGCATTTTGAAATATTTGGATTTCAGAATCTAAATCATCGTCTTCCTTTACCGTTTCCATCTGTTCTGTTATGTAGTCCCCCAACTCCAATTTGCTAAAGGCCAATTGTACCTGATCTCCTTCCGTCTTAAAAAATACACGTAAAATTAGGTCCGAAACCCGTATTACAAAATCGGATAGCAGGGAAAAAAGTAGATAGAAGATATAGGCTGGTACAGCCAGAATTTTAAGCAGTGAAT
The DNA here is from genome assembly GCA_964636005.1 of uncultured Eudoraea sp. Classification (GTDB taxonomy): domain Bacteria; phylum Bacteroidota; class Bacteroidia; order Flavobacteriales; family Flavobacteriaceae; genus Eudoraea. Next base: position 14,171 of record CAZWPZ010000092.1, on the reverse strand, counting down.
TGGAATATATTTGAAACAGCACCTTAGGTAAAAACTCGGCTGTTATCAGTATTACCAAGGTTGATAGAATTGTTTGCGTTAACAGACTAAAGTTTGTTAGCATAAGCTGTATTAAACTGCTGTTACTTGGGAGCATGGTTTGAAACCAACTCATAAGTACATCGCCCATATATAGCCCATAAATGACCAGAGCAACATTATTCCCTATAAGCATGGTTGCAATAAACTTAGAAGGCTTTTTAGTAAGTCTATCTAATATTTTGGCAAGCAAGCCATCTTGTTTTTTCTCAATCTCAATATGAATTTTGTTTGCAGAGATAAAAGCAATTTCCATTCCTGAGAAAAAGGCGGAAAACAATAAAGAGACAACAATTATTAGAAAGCTTGTTTCCACTAGTTTTGCTGATTATCACGCTTGCGCTTTTCGAAACGTTGTCTGTAATTTCGTCTAAAAATAAACATCCCAATAGATACTATTCCGAAGAAGAAAAAGATATAGGTTCCTTCCCTATCTACGTTCCACAATTCCATTATCTTGTAAACAGAGATAATAGCGATGGCCAAATAAAGGTATTCTGTATATTTAAGTATTTTGATCATGACTCTTCTTTGATTGAAATTAAACCATATGTTTTGTGTGCATTGAAAAAGCTAAAGTCTTTATTAAAGTCCATACCTTCTCCGTCCATTATAGTACCATCTTCAGGATTAGTGTACTTAAAAGTTTCCTGTGTAAATATCCATTCATTAGAGCGGTCCCAATATAATTGTGGCGCTTCTAGTTTCTTGCCATCATGCGATTCAATGACAACATTACCCTGAAGCTCGATAATATTCGTCATGGAATAAACAATTCCATAGTCGGCCTTAATAGTACTTTTATTGTTTTCCTCATCAAAAAAATCTATTTCCAATCCTTTTGGGAAGGTTCTGTATTTAAAGCTCATGTTGTCAAAATCCTCACTCATGGGACTTGTGAGTACTGCAATCACTCGTGAGTTTTCAACATCTTCACTTTCCATCTTTTCCTGCGCTTCTGTATAGGTAAGAACAAAATTGTGTGCAACTCCTTGCGGATATATAGTTTCCTGAGCTTCTTCTCCTATTCTCTGGTAGGTATCCTTACACCCTAAAAAGAACAATGCCATAGTGAGAACTATGGCAAAGCTATTTATTTTATATACAAGAAACTTCCTCATTGTTAGAGGTTAGGCACAGTAACGCTACCTCCTACCCAGCAACTGAAGCTTACAGATTTTCCTGCCATTCCAGAATTAAAAATATCTGTTTTTGTAGGAGCTTTGGCACTATAACTAGCTGCTGCCTGGTTTGATCTGCTTCTTAAAGACGGATCTACTCTTCCGGCTTTTCTGGCCATATCAGCTGCTTTCCAGTAAACCGCTCTTTTTTCAAATGGGGTTTCTCCACATTCATTTGCGCTACTTGCATACAGATTGGCAATCAATAAATACGCCTTCCCATTTGCCGAATTGGCATCGATAGCTTTTTGCGCGTATTTTCTTGCGGTAGACTTGCTGGTTCTTCTATAACTTGTCGCAATTTTATAAGCAATATTAGACTTCTTTTTGCCGTCTGTTTCTAGCTGAAGGGCTTTGTCAAAATCAGCAATAGCTCCCGCAGTGTCCCCTGCCTTTTTCTTTAAGGTACCACCGTAAACATAAGCGTCTGCTGATGGATCCAAGGCTAACTGGGCTTCAAAAAGTTTTTGAAACATAGGATCATCCGTACATTCCTTACTAAACATTCTACCAACGGCTCTTTTTACCCAATCTACATCATTCTTCTTGGCATCAAAGTTTTTCTGGTATAGAGGTATTAGGTTTTCACAATCCGCCAGAGCTCCTAATTTGGTGTCTACACTTCCTGCGACTTTACCATAAGATTCTGAATTCGTGGTAGCCACTTTTAACTTTCTTTTTTCCTTAGAAGTTAGGGTTCCAGCTTCTTCTTTCGGTAAGAGCTGACTTATAATATCCGTGAGCTTTTCATTTTCTTCCGCTATTTTTTCGGTAACATCATCATAGGTATCAAAAACAGACTGTAAGTCCTTACTTCCATCATTGTACAAATCTACAAGGCTAGAAAAATATAAATACAGGGCCTTTGGATTTTTAAAGTGCTCTTTATCATGCTTATAGGCATCATCTAGCATTTTATATAATTCTGCATCAGATGCCATCTTATTATCATACAATAAAAGGGCTTTATCAATTGCTACACTAGCCTCATTAAATTGTGCAGGGAACGTAGTTATACTAGCATCATATAACGCTAGAAGATCTTTAATATAACCATCCTTCTCCGCTCCTGAACTCTTTTTAATTTTGTCGTTCAGAATTCTTTCGCCTAAAGTGAAGTTGGCCTTATTAATGGACGGACAATTTTCATATACCATTTTCCAGGGGGTATAGGCCGCATCATAATTCTTCACTTTTGCATGCTCTGCATAGATAGAAAGATTAGTCATACATTCCGGATTTTGAGCTTGTGCGTTGACAAAACTCAACCCTCCTATAATCCCTATCATCATCAAGTAAAACTTCTTTTTCATCTTGTTTATATTTTAAAGTGGTTAAAGTAGTAAATTTTTATTAATTTATTTTCCTTTTTTGGAACCATTTGTCGTTGAAAGATAGACCTATGTTGACTTTAAAGTAACTTTCCTCTACCAAATTGGCAGTCGCTGTACCTCTTACCCCGTAGGTTAAGCCAAGGTTTACATTATCAAAACCGCTTCCCAATGGAAAACCTAGTCCAAAAGTTATGCCATAATCATTTATCTCTTTTTCATTGATTACCATTCCTGTATTTTCATAGCGCGCCCCAAAGCGATAATTCACACGTTTCGCGTAGCTCGTAAAAGAAGCATAATCTGGTATATAGTAGCCTCCTATAGCAATAGTGCTTGCATCTTTATATGTGATGTTATTTTGATCGATAAATTCATTAGTGAAGCTAGCCAAGCCCTGAAGACTGTATTCTGCTCCTAAAAACCACTTTTTGTCACGTCCAAAGCCCAGACCCATAGTAGTTTTTGTTGGAATTTTTAGTTCCGTATGCCTTAGGTTGAGGGCATCTAAATTAAGATCCCTACTCTCTATCTCTTCTCCAGTAATGGTAGAGAAAGAACCTATGGACTCCTCATTATCAGAAACCAAATTTGCTTGCGTATTTACAGTAAGAGAGGTAAATAAGGTATAGCGCCCCTTTATTTTCGGGGTATAGGTTGCACCATAGTTAAAATCAAAACCTCTAATTTGAGAGTATTTGGTATTAATTACCCCATACTGAACATCTGCTACGTTTTGAACAGTGCGATATTCGATAGAACCAAAACTATAATTTACGGTAGCACCTATATGCAAGCTTTTTGTGATTTCATAGCCTGCTGAAAGATACACTTTGTTTAGACCTCCTTCGCCCCCAAACTGATTAACTACAGTATCTCGTGCCGGAGTAAAGTTGTCTGCAAAAACATTATAACCAACCGAAGTATAAGGAAGCACTCCCATTCCAATACCCATTTTTGGTGATAATGGGATACTTAAGGAAATATAGGACAGAGAAGTTACTGAGGTCTTTTCGGTACCGGTATAGTCTGTAAGTTTAACCTCTGCATGGGTTCCAGCCGCTGTATAATTTACCAAACGAAGTTTGCCATAGGCAGCAGGATTTTGAAGGTTGGTATGGATACTATCAGTATACATTCCTAGCCCGCCCATTGCTTGATTTTCCACGGTAGTTTGGGCTCGTATGTCTCCTATTCCGTGATAAGAATATGGTGAAATAGTACTGTTCTGAGCGTTGATAGTGGCCACTACCAGACCGAGTATTATAAATACTAATTTTTTTGACATCTAACGTTTGTTGTATTCTAACAGGTAATTCAAGCCCTCAAGGAGAAAATTAGAATTCGCAAATAACGTATTTTTTAATCGTTTTGACAAAAATTGCGCATCTCCGCCTGTTAAAATAACTGTTAAATCTTTGAAACGCCTCTGGTACAGTCCGATTACTCCTTCTATCTCATGAATAATTCCTGTCTGGACCCCACTATGTATACTAGAAGAAGTAGAATTTCCAATAAAATCGAAAAATTCCTCAGGATGTAATAATGGTAGTTTTTGCGTCTGTGCGTGCAGAGCTTTATACCGCATGTTTAAACCAGGTGAAATTGCCCCGCCCAAATACTCTCCAAAATCGTTAACCATATCATAGGTTATACAACTACCAGCATCTATTACGAGAACATTTGATTCTGGATATTTATAAAATGCAGCCGTTGCCAGGGCGAGCCTGTCCATCCCTAAACTATTAGGTGTAGCATAGGATATCTTTAATGGGAATTTAGACTGATGGGACAGAAGGTGAATTTTACAGAAAACAGTTAATGCGAGTAGCTTTTTTTTGTCAAAGTCGATCACAGAAGATACTATGCCTTGTTTTATACCCGGATAGGTATGAAAAATGCTTTTAATTTTTTCAGTAAAATTTTCTTCTACATCGGAAGCCTGCCACAAAAGAGATGCACCATCAAATACAGCGTATTTGATTTTCGTGTTTCCCGCATCTATTACTAAGTTCATATTGCAAAGATTAAAAAATAAAAAAAGAGTTAGCTTTTTTTTCTATTTAGTTTGCAGTTCCTAAATTTGAAAGTATATTTGCGCCCTTGTTTGATTAAAACGTTAATCGCAAGACTACATAATGGGGTACCTTAGCTCAGTTGGTAGAGCAACGGACTGAAAATCCGTGTGTCCCTGGTTCGATTCCTGGAGGTACCACTTAAAGCGACAAACCCACTTCTTGCAAAAGGAGTGGGTTTTTTATTTCCTCAGGCGTGGAAAGTACGCTTTCCTAAGATAGGGGAAATAAAAAATCCCCTGTCACAGGCAGGAAGGGTTTGGCATTTTCAGCAGTGGTTTCAAAGGAACAACGAGCAATGCGAAGTTAATCTTGGAGAAACCTCCCCTGCTACCGCTAGATTGTATCTCGTGGTAAACCTACCACCAGACTTGCGCTCCGCAGTAGTTGAACTGCTGTGGTACCATAAATAACAAATAGTTAAACCAATGAACACTCTATGATAAAGGGTTACCTCTTCATTTTGTCTTGATACAAAACGAAGCAAAAGATCAAGAAGGGTTTAGAGGAAATTTGTGCGGTAGCAAAACCATGGTTGCTGCTAACGTTTCATGCTCTTTTTTGCTGGCAAAACGCACTTCCACTGGCATCGCTGTTATTTCTGAAAATCCTTCGACTGATTCCTTGACTCAAATAATTTTCCCCATAAAGAAGGGTTTGTCATATTAAGAATTGATTTCAAAGAAGAACATTTATACTTCAGTATTCTACCTAAACTATATTCCCCTTAAAGTTCTTTCAGAAATACCTCCGTTTTCTTAAATTGGCCCGAAACTGATAAATAGAACCTGTACACCTCGATTCAACTGCAAAGGCGTCTTTGGTGTAGGTTCTCTTATTGGTTATTATCTTTTATCTTGCTTTGCTATGCAAAAAATTGTTCTACTCTGCCTGGTTACATTATGTTTAACTACCAGCCAGGCACAAGAGAATCCACGTGTATTTATATTCACCGATATCAATATTGATTCCGGCGACCCTGATGATCGTCAGTCCTTAATCCATTTATTCTGGTATGCCAATCAATTGAATATACAAGGTATTGTCCCCGACAGATGGAACGCAAGGAGTGTAGAAGCCTGTAATCTGGTGCTGGAGGCCTACGATAAAGACTTTAAGAATTATGACCTTGGTTTAAAAAATTATCCTAGTCCTAAAAGGCTTGAGAATCTAGTTGCGAACAACTTTGAGGAATCCCAACAATTGTTTCAAAAGGCTCTATCGGACAAAAGTAGTCCCTTATATGTTCTGGTTTGGGGCAATATGAAGGTATTTAGCAAACTAATTCTGGCATCTCCCGATAATTCTAATACGATAAGACTGATAACTATCGGAACTGGACTGATGATGGAAGAGGATATAAAACATATGCCAGCGGATTGGGAGAAATCAAAACCCTGTGAACAACTCAACTGGAATGGCTTCGGAAGAAATAGTATTTACAACAATCCGAGATTCGACAATATGTGGTGGTTAGAAATAAACTGGACCTATGCCGGAATGTTTATAGGAGAAGAACCTAAAGAAATGTTTCATACACTTTCAGGTTATGGAAGTTTAGGAAAGCATATAAAAGAAGTCGTAAAAAATGAAAGCTGGGCGCAATACTTCCGGGTTGGAGACACCCCTTCTGTATTATATGTTATAGATCCAGATCACGATCGGGACAACCCTTTGGAGAGCAGTTGGGCAGGAAAATTTGTCCAACCATTTCCTGATAAACGACCAAACTATTATACCGATACTAATGGCGCACAGCAGTGGGACTATGCCAACCCCTGTAATACATGGAAGAATCATAAAGCTATGAGAGATGAAGCAACAAATACCCTCTTAAGCAGAAGACCAGAAATGTATAAGGCTCTAGTCGATAAATTAGACTCTCTTTATCATTAAGGAGAAAACTTTATAAGAAAATTCTATGAAAATATATTTAATTACCCTCTACACACTTTTACAAACCTTAGGCATCTATTCCCAGCAGTTTTCCAAGAACGATGTATTGGAGGACCTTAGCGCCCTAAAAAACGTCATTGAGGAAGCACATTTTAATCCGTTTGCCTACACCACTAAAAAGGATTTTGAAGCGACCTATAATCAAATCAAAAGTGCTATTGGGGAAGATTCCTTAAACCTCTTAGAGACTACCAATCTACTACAACAACTTGTGACAAAAATCCATAATGGGCATACCTATATAGATTTCCCTATACAACCTTATATGGAATATATACAATCAGACGGAACCCTCTTCCCCTTGGAAATTACTTTCGAAAACGGGAAGAGCTATATTCGTAAAAATTGGTCGAAAAACACGGACATAAAGCTTGGAGACGAGCTACTAAGCGTCAATGGAAGGTTTATTGATGAAATTGTTTGTAGTATATATCCATACATAGCCGCAGAAAGGCCCTATTTTAAGAAGGCAAAGATGGAGTTTTATTCCTTTCCCAGATATTTCTGGCAAGCATTTGGAAAACAAGAAAACTACCATGTAAGGATAAGGCAAAACGATACAGTAAAGGAGTATACCTTAAATCCAATACATGCGATAAATGATTTTGAATCCATAAGGTCAGAAATCTTTTGGTCCGATCAAAAACTGGAATTTATGGACGGATCCGCTTATTTAAACCCCGGCGCATTCTCAGGAGATGAAACAAAGTACCAGAAGTTTATTGACTCGGCATTTATTGAAATTAAGGCTTCCAAAAAAACAAACCTAATTATCGATCTTCGAAACAATACGGGTGGCAACGATAGTTTTAGTGACTATTTGGTGTCTTATTTCGCGGATAAGCCCTTTAAGTGGTGCTCTGAATTTACACTAAAAACCAGTAAGCCTCTTAAAGAGTTTACGCGTCAAAACAATGACACTACTACCACCTATTTTAAGCAAATACTTAAGAATCCCGACGGGGAAGTTTATTCCCCGGAACTAGACTTATACGAACCTCAGAAGAAAACCAATCGTTTTCAAGGAGACGTTTACGTCCTGGTAAATAGACAGTCGTATTCCCAGGCAGCAGTTACTGCTGCTCAAATTCAAGATTACGGATGGGGGACGATAGTAGGAGAAGAAACAGGAGAGTATCCTACCCTGTATGCCTCCGTTTTTCAGTATTCCCTTCCGCGAACAAATATTCTTGTAAATATTTCCAAAGGACAAATTGTACGCGTAAATGGTAGTAAGAAAGAAGAGGGAGTTATTCCTGATATTGTAATTCAGGACCATTTATTAGACGACAAGGACGAGATTCTGGAAGGGCTTCTGAACAAATTAAAAAAGCAGAAATAACTGAAGACCCAATGATAAAAATATTTAGAAATATTAGAAGGCATTTGTTAAAAGAAAACAAGTTTACGCAATATCTTCTTTATGCAATTGGGGAGATTGTACTTGTGGTTATCGGTATTTTAATCGCCTTAAAAATCAACAATTGGAATGAAAATAGAAAAGAGTTAGTCATAGAACAGAAAATACTTAAGGAATTGCAATCCGACTTTTTATACAATAAAAATGAGCTTGAAAAGAATATTGCCAAAGCCACCTTATTGGCTCATAATTGCGATAGCCTTCTGGCCCTAATAAGTTCTCCGAAACAAGAAATTTCCTTAGATCAATTTTCTAAGTATACATGGAAACTGGGTGGGTATTCTACCTTTAATCCTTCTAACGGAGCCCTTGTAAATCTTATTAGTTCCGGCAACTTAAATATCATAAAACAAGATTCCCTTAGAATGCATCTCGCACGTTGGTCTGGAATCCTAGAAGATGTAAAAGAGGATGAAAAACGCCTCATAGACTTTGGAGACAACCAATTAGATCCAATTCGTTTTGCCTACCTTAATAGAAATTCTGAAACTGCTAAAATTGACCCTGAAATTATTAAAAACTTAAAGTTTGAAAACTGCGTTAGGCGTATACGTGGAAGTGCCTATTACAATATTGAGAACTACGAAGTACTGAATTCAGAAATATCCAAAATACTAAGCGGTATCGACATAGCAATTAATACAGAATACTGACACACAACTTACTGTTATAGGATAACCTGACTGTTGAATAAAGGAAAATAAGTACCTTTCCGTAACAAAAAAGGTAGGTAGAGAATAGATCCGTATGATACACAGGCCCTGTAGTAGCCCTTGTTCTCTGCAAAGGACCACTTACTGGCTCAAAATCTAGGTATATGGAATTGCAAAAAATACAAAATACAGACATTTATGAATTTACTTCTACCTATGATTTAGGCGAGGAAGACATAGATAAGCTAAGCCAATCTTTTAAAGAATTTAGAGAAAGAGGAGAAAAAATAAAACTTCTCGGAACCATTAAAGAGCTACCAAAGTCTATCAGTAGATCTTCGTTTGGAAAGTTTTATCCATTGAAAAGGGACTCCTTATATGTCGTATCCAAATATGCAGTTGTAACGGATAAAGCATGGATAGACAATTTTGTAATGATTGGTAATTTCTTTACTCCAAATATCCCCATAAAAACATTCCATGAAGAAAACCGAACAGAAGCCTTGGCATGGCTTGAAGAGGATAATATAAAGGAATATAGCCCTGAAGAATATTTGGCTAACATAGACATTGTAAAACTAAATCAAAGAACATACAAAATTAACCTCAATCCAAAGAAGATTACCTATACAGACGTGACTGCTCTTTACAACTTATTGGATATAGAAGGAAAGGAGGAAAAGCTTAATATTTTGATAGAATTTGAATCGTTTCCTTCCATAGAAAGCTTTAAAACACTGGTAGAAGGTATACGAGTAGACCTGAAAACTCTCGGCTCTGTTAAAAAATACGCTGTGGTTTCTAATGCGAAATGGATAGAGGCTTTTACCAAATTAGGCGATTTAATTACTCCTGAAATAGAAATGAAATTCTTTAGCACTGCTCAAACTGAAGAAGCTCAAAAATGGATTCTCAGCGAGTAAATAGGCATTAAGGTTCAACATTTGCTTACGATTATCACCTGTAAGTCTGCTTCTCATTGTCGACAACCCTTATTCCGAATATTCAAAATTCCTTTTGTTATTATATCATTTGATCTATAGTGCTATTCAAAGAATAACAATTAAAACGGAAATTGCACCTATAGTTTTTGCGAAAAATTGATGTCTTGTTGGCAAGCAATAGAATACTTTTATATCCTTCAAAAAAAATTATTATGATAATAGGATTAGTTACACTATTTGCAACCCTCTTTTTCGGTGGTTCGCAGCAGTATTTTTTCATTGAAAAACTGGAGAAAGGGGTCAAAGAATACATCGAAGAAAAAGATAGGAAAAAAGAAATTTTGTCCGACTTAAAATTGATTAAGACTACCATAAAAGACTTCAATAAAGACAGAAAAAAATATTTAAAAACCTATCACGAATTAAACGCTTCCTATTCTGCTACCAAAGTCGAATTCGATTCCTTTTTCAGCGATTTAACAGAAACACGAAAAGCCTTCCAAGAAGAAGTAGTAGATCAGCGTCTTGAAGTAGTTAGGAAAATCAGTTCAGAAGAATGGACCAAAATTATTGAACTATCCAGTGAGGTAACCGAGAAACGTAAAAATAAAGAAGCTAAAAAAAAGGAAAAAGATGCCTTTGAAAAAGTAAAAAAAACCATAAACACGGAAATTACAGAAGAAACTACCAGAGGGGATGCTTTAGATGCTCTGGCCATTGTAGAATCCGATTTCAATACACTTAGAAACGAACTTGATGCTGTAAATACTCTGGAAAACGAATTGTTAACCAATAAAAATGCAACCGTAGAAGATGCTTTGGAACTGGTTACTACGTTTAATCAGATGCGTGAAAAAATTCATTTATCTATCGTAAAATTTCATTTTTCTATGAAGGACCTTCTACCTGAGGAACAATGGACCAAAGTGATGAGGTCTATGAACAAGGTCCTCGAGTAGTTCCTTTTAAAAAGCATATCGAAAGTAAATCCCCTAATTAATGGAGGCTCTAAAATTCTTATCCCTCCTTTTCTGCCAAAATAGAGATACTCTTTATCCCATACTTTTTACTAGCTCCCTTCGCATTGTCCGAAATAAAGGCATAAGGATTTATCTTAATCTTCTTTATACGCAATCCTTCTCCTTCTATGCACTCTTTATAGGTATCTATTTGCATAGCTCCTCCGATGCAGGCTGCCCAAAGGGTTGCATTACAGCTAATCGATTCTGGTAGCTGCACATCGGTTACTATATCGGAGAGAACAAGCCTTCCTCCCTCTTTTAAAATCCTTGCCGCTTCTTTAAATACGTTCCTTTTACTGCTAGACAAATTGATGACACCATTGCTTATAACTGCATCAATACTATTCGAAACTATTGGAACTTCTTCGATATAGCCTTTTCTAAAGACTACCTGATCAAAACCAGCTTCTGCTCCAAGATACTTTGATTTTTGCAACTGTTCCGTTGTCATATCAATACCGATAACCTCACCGGTATCCCCAACCTCATTAGCTGCAAAAAAAACATCCATACCAGAGCCACTTCCAAGATCTACCACCGTCTCTCCCTGTCGCAACATGGCAAAATCAAAATAGTAACCAACCCCCGCAAAGGAATCTATGGCTTCTTTTGGAATACTATTGAGCTTCTTAGCAGGGTACCCGAGTCTTTCTGCCAAGTTCCTACCCATTTCAAAATGGTATTGAACTTCCGGATGCAAGGCAACCTTTTTATACATATCTTTTACTCTTCGCTCCAAGTCTTTTGTATCTACAGAAGTATGCTCCTGTATAGAAGTATTTTTCATCACTTTATAAGTTTAATTCGTTCGTTATACTCTGAATATTTCAATCTTTTGGTTGAATATTTTGATTGACTCTAAAGAGATTGTTGGGATCGTATTTCTTTTTAATTGTAGTCAAACGATCATAATTCTCTTTATAACTGGCTTTTATTCGTTCCTGACCTTCGTCCATAATAAAATTCAGATAGGCCCCTCCCATGGAATAAGGATGCAGGGCTTCCCAATACTCTTTACACCACTCGGTGATTTTATCTGCATTGGAAGGATCCGGATCTACACCTACAATTACTCCTGCATATTTTGCATCTCTGTTGGCCCAAGGTGTTTCTTCCCTTCCTACTCTGCTTGCAGCTCCGCTAATGGGATATAAGTGCATTTGTGACAAGGGAGTTGGTATTTTCGAACCAAACTCTAGATGCTTCTGTCTGACCTCAGGACCGAGCTCATCAAAATAATCTGCTCTCCAGTACCACTGCAAGCCTGGAGGCAACATCCCATCAAACATGGCCTGTATGGCAGGATAAGGCATTTCACCTACATGATGAAATACAGGTTCCATATCCAATACCGGTTTAAAAACATCTGCTTGATTATTGGGATCTCCTAAATAGGACCATACAATACCACAAAACATTTTGTTGTGAAGTTCTTCTGGGAAAGGAGGACCTGGAATAACCATGGTAGCAATAAATCCATTTAATTCATCAGGGGAATTATTAATGAAATCATGATACCATTCCATAACCCTGTCTAATTGCTCTATAGGCCACAAGGAGGGTCCGCCAACAATATTTTTTACAGGATACGCCTTAAACTTAAATGAGGTAACAATACCAAAATTACCTCCACCACCGCGAATCGCCCAAAAAAGATCTTGATTTTGCTCTGCATTAACGGTTACAAAAGAACCGTCGGCCAGGACCATATCAGCCTCTAATAAATTATCTATAGTAAGCCCGTACATCCTGGACAGATACCCTACTCCACCACCTAGGGTAAGTCCGCCTACCCCTGTAGTGGAGATAATCCCGGCTGGCACTGCAAGGCCAAAAGCGTGAGTGGCATGATCTACTTCTCCCCATAAATTTCCTCCACCTACTCGAACTGTTTTACTCTTAACATCGGTATGAACAAACTTGATTCCAGACAAATCTATCACCATTCCATCGTCGCATAATCCTAAACCTCCTCCATTGTGCCCACCTCCTCTTACTGCTATAAGCAGGTTATTCTCTCTTCCAAAATTTACTGCATAAATTACGTCGGCCACGTCTTTACACATAACAAGCATCCCCGGTCGTTTGTCTATCATAGCATTGTAAATCTTCCGGGTTTCATCGTACTCTGAATCGTTTGGCAAAACAATTTCCCCTCTGAGCTGTGCTTTTAGCCCTTCTAATTTGGCTGCATCTAATTCTTGAACTTTAGTTTTTGTTGACATGATTGTATGTTTTATTAATTATTAGTTAGTGTGTTTTATGTGAATAGGCATTCTTTTTCATGGTATCAATAACAAAATCGAGAGCAGTACTCCAGGCTTCCAGAGCTCTAGGTTTATTATTATCTTTTAAAACCTCATCAATGGTTGCTAGCATAGCCTGTTTGACTATCGGATAGTATTCTGCCTTTACGCCATAGTTAACATGACTTTTGCCTAAACTGGCCAATCCTTTTTTAAGATACTCTGGTCTTGACAGTGAATAGACGATTCCTCCCAACATATGCGTAAGCAGTCTTCCCTGATCGGTCATATTCTTTCGAAAAAGAGCTTTGACAAAAGGCGCCAGTTCGAATACTTTGTCATAAAAAATCCTAGCAAACTCCTCTTCATCTTTTAGCATAACATTCAGGGAGGCTTGTAATTCTAATTGTAGATCCATGTCCCTGAACCCTTTCAGTTCATACAGAGACGATCGGTTGTTTTTTCCTTGAAGCTTATGGTGAAATTTTTGTCCTACTGCCACCAGATCTTCATCAATATTCTGGTATACTGTTTCGGATATTAGAAGTTCTGTATTGGTTATCTTGGTTTGGTCCTGAATTCTGCTCGCCGTATTTACCGGGTCTCCAATTACAGAAAACTGTTTATGTGTTGGATGGCCCAGGTGCCCTATATAAGCGGTCCCAAAATTGATTCCAATGCCCGACTTTAATTTTATATCAATATCCTTAAGTTCTGTGCGATTCAGAGTATCAAGTGCGTATAACATACCAAAACCCGCTCTAATTGCATCTTCACAATTCTTTTTTGCAGTACCCCCAGTGGTGCCAAAAACACCTACTATTTCATCCCCAACATATTGATAAATGATCCCATTATTCATTAAAATGGGTTCTCCTAAAGCTGTATAAAACTTATTCAGCATATAGGCAATATCAAAATTGTGATTTTGGGAGCTTAGTTTTGTGAAATTTCGAAGGTCACAAAAAAGTATGGCGATAGGTCGTTCTTCTGCTCTTCCACTTGGAAGGAGTTCTTTCTGAAGGTTATTTACCTCTCCATTAGACCATATTAATCGTTGTAAAACAACATCACCTTTCGGACGGGCCTGACATGCAAGTCGAATTGAGGGGTCCCATTTTCTGGCATGACTATTGGCTTTCTCAAAATCTGTTTTTGGTGTTAAATTTTGTATTCCGTTTAATACCCTAACCCTGCAAGTTGTACATAGGCCCCCACCTCCACATTCATGTAAGTGAGGGATCCCATTAGATACAGAGACATCT
>CAZWPZ010000091.1:0-6077 GCA_964636005.1 uncultured Eudoraea sp. | reverse complement strand
GCGTTGCTTTATTCTAAGCTTCGGAGTCTGCTAATTTCTTCGTGTCAACATATTGCTGAAACCGTATTACCTTACCTTCCTCATTTAGCGTCCATAAATGAGCAGCCTGTGCATTGTAAGACTTTCCAGTAGTCTTTACTTTTGCATCATAGCGAAGAGTGGCTAGGACCATATTGTCGTTCATCCCATGAATTTTTACATCTTGCAATCCAAAATGTTCGTGCTTCGCTCCTAAACGAGCGAAAACCCCTTCCAGAACGGCATCAGGTCCGATATAGGGATTTCCATCTGCGAGCGAATTGCTTTCGGCTTCATTCCACTCTATTTGAGAATGCAATGCACCCAATACAGAGGGTATATCATTGCTTGAAAAGGCTTTGTACAGGGAGTCAATTAGATGAATGTTTTGTTCGGTTGTCATTTTTGAAATTTTTAGTGATGCCTACTCTAAAAGGTTTTCGGCTAACCCATATATTGAAGTTCAGAATTACTCTTTAACACAAATAGTCTTTCCCATCTTTCTATACATCTCTGTCCCAATATTAATCCAGGGTGTGCATGCTTTTGTAAGTCAGGTTATTGGTAGACCTTGTCACTTCACTTGCATGTTTTAGGGTTATTTTATCTTTCTTCCCTTAATATATTGTAAATTATTGACTCTAAGCATCAAACAAACAAATTATGTCACGAATTGTAGTTACAGCCAAGGTCAAAGACGTTGATAAATGGGAAGAAGGGTATAGAGCACACGCACCAATGTTAAGAGAGCTAATGAACGTTAGCAAACTAGTACAATTTTGTACGAATGCCGAAACCAATGAGGTTTGTATCAGTGCAGAACCCAATGATTTGGAGCACTATCTTAAGATGGCCCAGTCTCCTCAAATAGCAGAAGCCATGGAGAAAAATGGCGTTGTCAAAGAAACCGTGCAATTTTATATCCTGGACAAGGTCCTTTAGATCGAAAATCGCCAATCTTTTCTCAAGCCCTATTTACTAAAGGGAACAACTACTCTTAATTGAAAGGAATATATCCTTATTTTTTTACTTTTTTTAAAAAGAACTCTAATTTACTTCTCCAATTAAATAAACTACTCTATGAAAGACCATCGATATGAAGTAAATGTAAGGTGGACAGGCAATAAAAATGGAGGAACCCAAAACTACTCCTCGTACAGCAGATCGCACAGTATTCGTGTGGATGGAAAATACAACGAGATACATGCCTCCTCAGATCCTTCTTTTAGAGGAGACCCAAGTAAATATAATCCCGAAGAGCTTTTCCTTTCTTCTATTTCGTCTTGTCATATGCTCTGGTACCTGCATCTGTGTTCTGTACATAATATTGTTGTTACGAAATATACCGATAAGGCGATTGGAACCATGAGAGAATTAAAAGATGGCAGTGGACATTTCACAGAAGTCGTGCTCCACCCCTCCATAAAAATAAAGGATAAGAACCATAGAGAAAAGGCTTTTTCCCTACATCGGCAAGCCAATAAAATGTGTTTTATTGCAAATTCTTGTAATTTTAAAATCGATCATAGTCCAACTATAGAAATTGAGGAGACTACCGATATAATGTAAATCCAATGAATATTCAAAAAGTAAATCTGACCGAAAAGTTAAAAACATTCGACACCTATTGGAATCCAAAAATTGTTGGAGAGCTCAACAATCAGATGGTTAAAATAGCAAAGTTCAAAGGAGATTTTATTATGCACCAGCACGAATTGGAAGATGAATTATTCTACGTGCTAAAGGGTCAATTGTTTATTCAACTCGAAGATAAAACACTTGAACTAGAAACAGGAGAATTTGTAGTCATCCCAAGGGGTATCCCTCATAAACCCTATGCCCCAGAAGAGGTTCATGTGATGCTTTTTGAACCAGCCACTACACGAAACACAGGAAATATTACCAATACAAAAACCTTGACTAAACTCGATAGAGTTTAGATTGACGGAATAAGATGAAATGAACCAAATTGGTTCCAAATAGACAGAGTATTATGGACGAGATTAGAAGCCTGGCAAAAAAAAGTGTCTTATGTTGGTTGGCAACGGCCTCCAAAGACAACGTTCCCAATGTCTCTCCCAAAGAAGTATTTACTTTTTATAAAGACTCTATTATAATAGCCAATATTGCTTCCCCTCAATCGGTAAGAAATATAAAAGAGAATTCCTTGGTTTGCCTGAGCTTTATAGATATACTGGTTCAAAAAGGGTATCAGATTAAAGGTAAGGCAGCGATTCTCCGTAAAGACAGTGCAGATTTTGAAAATATGCAGAAGCTACTTTTAGACCTGACAAAGGGACTTTTTCCTTTCTCCTCTATTATCAAAATAACCGTGGACTCTTATAAACCCATTATAGCTCCGAGTTATGTATTATATCCTGAAACAACGGAAGCAGAACAAATAGAAAGTGCCAAAAAAGCATATGGGTTTTAATTTCCAAACAAACTATGTTATCGGGGGTTTCTAAAATAATGGCTATATTCAATGTATTGGTAAAAACCCATGGTAACGTTTCACAAATCAGAATACGAAAACAGTTTCATGGAACATGGGGCAGGCCTTTGGCAATCGATCACAACCCTAATAAAATCTTACTATGTTTCGATTCGTTATAGTTGTATTATGCTATCTCTTCTTCACGAACGGATATTCGCAGGAGGATATTACAATTGGAAAGACACGTACCATAGAGTCTAATGTGCTCCAGGAAGAAAGAACAATAGCTGTCTGGGTTCCTGAAGAATACAACCAGAACAACACAAAATATCCTGTCATTTACCTTCTTGATGGCGAATGGAATTTCCATTTCGTTTCCGCCGCTCTAAACAAATTGTCTCAATCTGGAGACATACCACCTATTATTCTAATTGGCGTTATAAATAACAATAGAAATAGGGATTTAACCCCTCCAGGGCAAAATGACAATCCTGAAAGATTCGGCGGCGCCGAAAGGTTTCTCAAGTACCTGACTTCAGAATTACAACCTTGGGTAGAGGCTAATTACCGAACACAGCCTTATAAAATTCTTGCGGGTCATTCCTTTGGTGGGCTATTTACAATCTATAGTATGATACAGGATACGGATGCATTTCAAGCATATATTTCTTTAAGTCCAAGTTTAGGAAGAAACAATGAACAACAAGTTAAACGTATAAAGGACTTTTTTAGTTCGGATAAGGTTTTTCCAGAATCTCTTTATTTAGCTATTGGCCAAGAAGGGGGATACACCCAAGTAAGCAGCAAGAAAGCAGATAACATCATAGAAAAGAATTTACCCTCTACTATGCGTTATAGGTTTGAACATTTAATGGGTGAATCCCATGTATCTATTACTACAACTGGCTTTTTAAATGGACTTAAGTTTATATATGAAGGATATAATGCTGAGAAACTGAATCATTTGGATGAAGTATTTCTAATGGAAGAGCACTTTGAAAACCTATCCAAAAGATATGTTTATAAAATATCCGTTCCTGAAACTAAATACCGGGAATTTGTTCAGGAACAAATAGCTGCAAGAGAGTATGACTATGCTCTATTTATTCTCTCAAAATACACCAAGACCTATCCTAACGCCCACTATCCACTTTACCTCTATGCTACCATTTACCTTGAAAAAGGCAATTTTAAAAAAGCAAAAGAATACTATTCGGATCTTATCGACCTCGGATGGAAGGATGAAAACATAGATGCCATTTGGAATCAATTACAAGAATATTAAAAATTAATGCCTTCTAATTTTCGTGCTTAAGATTCATCAAAATTACCTACCTTTTTAAATGTCAAACACACCTGCCAAATAAATAAGTACCATGTCTCCTGATGTAGTTTCTGAAGTAAGAAGGCAATTCCAAGAGAAATCGGATAACCAAATAAAGAACTCTGGCAAAAGGTTTTTTAAGGAAGAAATTAAATCCTATGGTATTCGAGCTTCCGTAGTTCATCAGATATCCAAGGATCTCTATAGATCGATCTCCAATCCGGATAAAAATGAAATTTTTAAATACTGTGAAACCTTATGGCAATCAGGATATATTGAAGAATCCCTGGTTGCATGCAACTGGTCTTATGCCTGCCGAAAGCAATTTTTAGCAGAAGACTTTGAGGTATTTTCTAAATGGATCCATTTGTATGTTCAAAATTGGGCTTCTTGTGATACCTTTTG
Organism: uncultured Eudoraea sp.; assembly: GCA_964636005.1. Lineage (GTDB taxonomy): Bacteria > Bacteroidota > Bacteroidia > Flavobacteriales > Flavobacteriaceae > Eudoraea. The sequence continues at coordinate 1,893 of CAZWPZ010000091.1, read as the reverse complement.
CACCCGAACTTTAGCAGCATTTATAGAAAAATACCCAGATTATATAGAAAACCTTAAAGAGTTTACCAAGTCCAAAAATAGATGGGTAAGAAGAGCCTCGGCAGTTACCCTGATTCCATTAGCCAGAAAAGGTTCTTATTTAAAGGAAGTTCTGGAAATAGCGCTTTTACTCTTGGAAGATTCAGACGATATGGTGCAGAAAGGCTATGGTTGGCTTTTAAAAGAGGCAAGTAAAAAACAGCAACAGGATATATTTGAATTTGTTGTTACCTATAAAAGCAGAATGCCACGGACAGCCTTGCGATACGCCATAGAAAAAATGCCTGATACATTTAAAAAAGTAGCCATGCAAAAGGATTAGGTAATCTGAATTACTTTTATAGCCTTAAAAGACCTATTTAAAATACAAATCAAGAACATTATTGTGGAAAACTTACGGTTAGAGACACCTAACTACCCCAAGCAAAATTTGGCGTTAAAAGGGAACAAATCTTAATGTATACATAAACCATCCGCCCAATACTATGCCTTTACTCTTTTATATAGCCATTTTCTAATAAGGTTATATAGGAAAGAAGACCTCCCCAAGCATAGAAAGAATCACTATTCCGCATATCGTCACCTTCTCCAGTATCAGCATTATAATTCTCATGGACATGGGCTTTTTCCCTCCATTCTTTAAGGATTAAAGCCTCTGACTTTTTAGCCAAAAGAGTCCTAGCCTCCGGTAGATTATAGTTTCTGAGCCCCATATAAACCAGATAATTCATAGGTGCCCAAATGCGCCCTCTCCAATAACTATTATCCTTAAAGCCTGGATTATCTCTCGATATAGATGGAATCATATATTCTCCATAAAATTCTGCAGGATTCATCAAATGTTCCTTTACCATCCTTTCCGCTTGTTCCTGAGTGGGTACCTCGGCAAGCATGGGATAAAAATGCGTTGGTGATTTGTGCGCTGTAAACTCCCCTGTAAGCAAGTTTTTGTCTCTGTATAGCCCCATTTCATCGTCCCACAACTCTTGCAACTTTGTTGTGTATTTCTCTGCTCTTTTTTCTAATTCATTGGCCTCATCTACCCTTCCCAATTCTTGTGCTATTTCCGCTAAATAGTGGCAATCTGCTATGTATAGCGACATCAAACCTACCGAAGCAAGATCCATCATATTCGTCTCCTTATTAAAAGTAGCCCCGTCGAACATTGGAGAATTATCCAAACCCGACTCCCACTTGGCAGCCTGAAGGGTATTGCCACTCATACCCGTTGGATGAACATTAGATCCCCAAGACAAATAGCCTTGATTATCTCGTGCTGTTTCCCACCATCGATTCCATTGCAGCAGTTCGTCAAAAACTTCTTCCAGAAACCATTTTTCTTTAAAGCGATCGTATATCATTTTTACCGTCATTGATCCAACTGGGGGTTGGGATCTATCATTAGATTTTACATAGGTTGCAGAAACGTTTGGAATAAAACCAGAATCGGTTATCGCATTAGTTATGGCAAAAACATTTGCGTAGGCGAGGTCTTTATGATCCAGGGAGGCCAGAAGTGCAATAAAATACGTATCCCAATCGAAAATTATATACCCACTCCAGGCTTCATTCCAATTTCTGCTGACAGAAGAAATACCCCGATTATTTTTGGCGTCATAAAACAAATTCCAGGCAACTACAGATTGAAACGCCTCATAAACATCTTGTAATGGTCCATATTTGCTATTCTTTTCTTTGAAGGCAGCTTTATTCTTTGAGAGTAGTTGTTTTATCTCGTCCAATGTCCTCACCTTTCCGGTGTATATGGCAATCTCCTCATTGCTGTTAAAGGTTAAGTGAGGCTGCCCAAGAGGTAGAGGCCTGCCTGTTTGTAGTCCAATCGATCTAATTACA
>CAZWPZ010000090.1:0-2145 GCA_964636005.1 uncultured Eudoraea sp. | reverse complement strand
CTATGTGCTTTTTCGTGCTTAAGAATAGCTTCTAATTCTTGATTGTTAAAGTTTACAGGGTTGTAGAATATGTACCTAAAAAAAGAAAATGGAAGAATATTTTCACTGCTTTCAACGAAAGTAAACCCTTCTTTCTTATAGCTGGTACTATTGTGAAAAACCTTTCGAAGAGAGAATAATTGCAAGCCTATTTTCATCAATAGAAGGCATACTCCTAGCCCATAAAGAAGAAAGAGAATATCCCTAGGCGATACGGTTGCGGCAGTGTTTTGCGTCACCGGATTTAGGTCACTCGTAAAGCTTTGCAGGCGTATAGCATCTACCTCAATATAGGTAGGAATCGTAATTAATGGCAAGGCAAAAGCCAGTAAGAGACCAGATAACAAGAACATTCGGTTAAATCGATAAAAGGTTTCTTTTTTTAGAAAGACCTGATACACCACAAAGAATATACTTAGTATGGCAGCGCCTTTAACGAGGTAAAGTATGAGGTTTTCCATTACTTTTCTTTTTCGATTAAGGCAATAATTTCTTTTAGTTCTTCCACCGATATTTTCTGTTCTTTGGCAAAATAAGAAACCATACTTTTATAAGAATTATCGTAATAATCCATCAACGTACTGTTGATAAATTGCTTTCGATACTTCTCCTTGGAGATCAATGGGAAATAGCGATGCGTGTTTCCAAATGCCTCATGACCTACAAATCCCTTGTCCTCCAAATTTCGTACTATGGTGGATAAGGTGTTGTAATGCGGTGCAAGATCTTTCATTTCTGCTTTTATTTCTTTTACAAAGACCTTTTTTAGCCGCCAAATGATCTTCATAATTTCTTCTTCCTTGTTGGTGAGTTTATGCATAACGCTTATTTTAAATCAAACTTAGTACTAAAATATTAGTTGTACAACTATAAAAGTAGTTATTTAACTGTATTTTTGGTTTTATTTAACGCTAAGAGTCAAATAGCAAGGCTTTACGGCAATGTGCTTTTTTTATTTCCTGCGATATTACAAGCAAGTAGGATTCCCTTATATTTGTTTAAAACCATCTATATGCTTAATCTACTGTTTATTATTGCAGGCCTTGTCTTATTGGTTCTTGGAGGTAACTGGCTCTTAAAAGCAGCCGTCGCCTTTTCACTCCGGCTAAAGATTTCCAGAATCATTATTGGGATGACAATTGTATCCTTTGCTACCTCGGCTCCGGAGTTGATTGTAAGTATTAACGCGGCTCTGGATGGTTTTCCAGATTTAGCCCTGGGAAATGTAGTGGGGTCGAATATAGCCAATCTGGGTTTAGTATTGGCGGTAGTAATTTTGTTGGGTTCTATTGAGGTGCGAAAGAATTTCTACCATACAGATTGGCCCGTATTGATGGCTGCAAGCCTGCTCTTCTTTTTCTTCCTTTATTTTGATGGGGTTATTGAAGCGTATGAAGGAGGAATTTTAGTGCTGTTTCTTTTTCTGTTTCTGGTTTTTTTACTGCGATTTCAAAAGTCGGCCGTGGTCGAAGAAGAGCATTTAGATGATAAACCTATGCGCTTGTATAAGGCTGTACTGCTGCTTGGAATGGGTGCTGCCGGACTCTGGGGTGGCTCAGAACTACTGGTCACCGGAGCTGTAGGGATGGCTACCTTTTACGAAGTAAGTGAACGGGTAATTGGAATCACTGTGGTATCTATTGGTACCAGTATACCCGAATTGGCAGCTTCTATTATTGCTATTATCAAAAAGGAGAAAGCCATTTCCCTAGGAAATCTCATCGGCTCTAATATTTTTAATTTACTGGCTGTAATAGGTATTACCTCTTTAATTACGCCTATCTATGTTATAGACCAACAACTACTTACCAATGATATTTGGTGGATGCTTGGAATTTCTCTCCTGATCTTACCCCTGGTTTTCTTTCCAAGAGGATTGCGTTTGGGATGGAAAGATGGCCTGGTTTTGATAACGGTATATATGGCCTTTCTCTATTTTACAATGCAGTAAGAATAAAAAACGCCTTGATCGGGGAGTCAAGGCGCTTCTTACTTCTTAAGTAGTTAAGTTTATATTTCAACAGACTTTACGGTTTGAATGATTCTTCCCGCAATCTTGTATGGATCACCATTAGAAGCAGGTCTACGATCTTCTAACCATCCTTT
>CAZWPZ010000089.1:0-22187 GCA_964636005.1 uncultured Eudoraea sp. | reverse complement strand
CTTTTAAACCTGATGAAATCGTTGTTGTAAACATAAATACTAGGGTACTATATTCTGATTTAATTATTTTAAAAGCGGATTAATTGGCCTCAGAATATGAAAAGAAAAGGTAAAACCTCAATTCAAATTTATTAATAGTTTGATCCCTGTGCAGCTAGTTAAATATCTTCCTAATCCAATAGCCTGAATAAGTCTCAAATTAGACAAAAATGTCCCTTATTTGTTCCTCTTTAATCAGCAAACCCTTATAAACTAAATGTTCATAAGGGTTTTAGAGTACCTCGGGTGGGAATCGAACCCACACGTCCGAAGACACTGGATTTTGAATCCAGCGCGTCTACCAGTTCCGCCACCGAGGCAAAGGGATTGCAAAGCTATAAAATAATTTTATTTTGAAACTAAAATATCGCACAATTATAGTTTCGCAACTCAAATAAATTTATAAATTTGCACCTCCTTAAGAATCAGGGGTTTTAACAATTTAAAAAACGTCAGCTTATTATGCCTTATCAGGTTCCAGAACCAAAAATATTTGCATGTACCCAAAGTATGGAATTGGGTAAAAATATTGCCAAGGCATATGGGGCAGAATTGGGTAATGTATTGTTTTCCCATTTCAGTGACGGAGAATTCCAGCCTTCTTTTGAAGAGTCTATCCGTGGAGCCCGTATTTTTATTATTGGTTCTACAAATCCAGGTTCCGAGAACCTTATGGAAATGCTTCTAATGATAGATGCAGCTAAAAGAGCATCTGCACGCCATATTACGGCAGTAATCCCTTATTACGGCTGGGCAAGACAGGACAGAAAGGACAAACCTAGGGTTCCCATAGCTGCAAAACTTATTGCAAAAATGTTAGAAACTGCGGGGGCAACAAGAATCATTACTATGGATTTGCACGCAGATCAGATTCAGGGCTTCTTTGAAAAACCAGTAGACCATCTATTCGCCTCTACGCTTTTCCTGCCTTATTTGAAAAGTTTAAATCTAGATAATTTAACCATTGCCTCTCCAGATATGGGTGGTTCGAAAAGAGCCTATGCCTATAGTAAAACCTTGAGTTGTGATGTGGTAATTTGTTATAAGCAGCGCGCCAAAGCAAATATAATATCCCATATGGAACTCATTGGGGATGTTACCGACAAAAATGTAGTCCTGGTAGATGACATGGTTGATACCGCAGGCACCTTAACCAAGGCAGCGGATCTCATGATGGAGAGAGGTGCAAAAAGTGTACGGGCTATAACCACACATGGCTTACTTTCAGGTAAGGCCTATGAAAGAATAGAAAAGTCGCAACTTAAAGAATTAATCGTTACCGACTCCATCCCTATAAAAAAAGAGAGCGATAAGGTAAAGGTGTTGAGTTGCGCAGAATTGTTTGCAGATGTTATGCATAGAGTACATCACAATACCTCTATAGCATCCAAATTTTTAATGTAACTATAAATTCAATATAATAACTAATGAAGTCAATTACAATTAAAGGATCAGAAAGAGAAAGCGTGGGCAAAAAAGCAACGAAAGCCTTACGTAATGCTGGAAAGGTTCCTTGCGTGATATACGGAGGGGAGAAACCATTGCACTTTTCAGCGGATGAATTAGCATTCAAAAATTTAGTGTACACTCCGAACGCACATACAGTTGTGGTTGAATTGGAAGACAAAAGGAAGGTACGTGCCATTATGCAGGATATTCAGTTTCATCCAGTGACAGATAAAATTCAACATATTGATTTTTATCAACTATTTGATGACAAAGAGGTAACTCTTAACATTCCCGTACGTTTAGAAGGAAACTCTCCAGGGGTTCGAAATGGTGGTCGATTACTATTCAGAAATCGTAAACTGACTATCAAGGCACTTCCTGATAACCTACCAGATTTCTTTAAAGTAGATATTTCTAAACTTAAAATCGGGGATAATATCGTCGTCGAGTCTTTAGAAAGTGATGATTTTACTATTTTACAACCTCCTACTACAGTTGTTGTTCAGGTTAAAACAGCTCGTGCAGCGGTCGTAGTTGATGACGAAGATGAAGAAGGAGATGTTGAAGGTGAAGAAACTGCAGCAGCTGAAGGTGCTGAACAACCGACAGAAGCAGTAGAATAAATTTCACATTAAAATTTTGACAAGGGCATCCTTTTCCTACTAGCTATGGAATAAGGATGCTTTTGTATTTTTACTGATTATTAGATGTAAAATGTTGAATGCACTATTCCGCCTTTTTAAAAAACAGGATTCTCTTGGAAACGAATATCTCATGAAAAAATATCTAATTGTAGGACTTGGAAATATTGGTGAAGAATATTCGGAAACAAGACATAATGTAGGATTCAAGGCTCTAGACGCCCTGGCCAATATGCACCATTTTAACTTTGAACCTGGTAAATTAGGTAGTATTGGTGAGTTTAAAATAAAGGGCAGAAAAATTATATGCCTGAAACCATCGACCTATATGAACCTGAGCGGAAAAGCTGTTAAATACTGGATGGTAAAAGAAAATATTCCTCTGGACCATATTCTGATAGTAACCGATGATATTAATCTCCCGTTTGGCACCCTCAGACTAAAAGGAAAAGGAAGCGATGGAGGTCACAATGGCCTAAAAAATATTGAAACCATCCTTAACACTTCAAAATATCACAGATTAAGAGTTGGCGTTGGGTCCAATTTTCATAAAGGCAAACAAGTAGATTACGTACTGGGAAATTGGAACGATGAAGAGTTGAAGGAATTGCCAGAACGCTTAGAGAGAATTGGAAAGACTATACTCTCTTATGTATTGGCGGGTCCAAAAGAAACTATGAATATATTTAATAACACCTAGTAGAACCTGAAGCCTAAAGCTACTACAAGACCTTAAATGAATAAACATTGGATGTGGCTATATTCCCTTCTGAATCTCTTGCCACTACTTTCCAATAATACACGGAATCCGCATCAACAGACAATTTAAAACTGCGTGTAGAAGCATTGGTAGTAGTAATTAAGCTTTCTGCCGCAACCGTTTTGTCTGCATAAACTTCATATTCCACAATGTCATTGTCTACATCAAAACCCTCCCAACGCAGCAAAATAGTATTATCTGGATCCCTAAACACGGTTGCTCCAGACTTTGGAAGAATAATCTGTGTTGGAAACGGAGGATGTGAGGTCTGCGAGCCTGCATTGTAAAAGACCCACACTGCGCTAGGCGTGGTCTGCGTAACCTCATTATTACTACTCGTTACACGCCAATTGTAAGGAGTTCCTTTAACTAAAACCATATCCGCAGCTAAAGCTGTGGTATTCATCGTCTCCGTGGTATTCGTATTTAAATTCGTTACACTAAGTTCGTAGGAAGTAGTGTTAGGCGCACTTAACCAACTAAAGGTAACTCGACTATTTGTAGCTGAAAGATCTTCCCCCGTGGTACATATGGAGTTTTGCTCAGGAAAAACCAAGGTGGCTACTCCTGGCACAGCCGGCGCCTTAGATTTGGAGCACGAAAGCACCAAAACACCAATTAATACGAAGTTTAAAATTCTCATCGTTTTATTACTTTAAACAGCTTTTTACCAAATACGCCTTGTACGTTTAAAAGATAAATGCCTTCGGCCAGACCAGAAAAATCCATAGTAATCTGATCTCCTCCAACATTTCTTCGCTCCTGCCGTACTAGTTGTCCGTCTACAGTATACAGGAAGATGTCCACCCCCTCCACAGGAGCCCCTAAAAAGACCGAGAGCGTATTTTGAACCGGATTTGGGAATATTCTAGGTTCTTCCGATACAAATATAGTTTCAGTGTATACCCCCTGACAAGCTATGTCTGTACTTACCTTTAATGTATTGATTCCTGGTTTTAAATCTAAGACGATTTCAGAGGTCCGAACCTGCTGTACTATGCCATTTAATTCGACATTGTATACCTCTCCCCCCTGCATAGAAAGATTCGCCTGAAAGTTACTAAAGGAAATGTCGGAACTTACTGCCAAGGGTAATGGTTCTGATATAACCACCTGATAGCATAGTTCTTCATAAACAATTAGCCCATCTAATCCTTCAATACAGATATCGTAAACTCCTGCAGAAAGATTATCCAATAAATAGGTGTCCACAAAGCTATCTTCAATAGAAGTACCGTTTCCTGAAATAGCAACGGTGTAGTTTATTGGATCTTTTGCATCGATAACAATACTACCGTCGTTGTTATTTAAACAGGTCTCACTGTCTACCACAATAGAAAAATTATCATTTAAGAATCGGTAAACGGCACAACCATCAGTGTCTACTTCCTGACCTAATGGGGTTCCTAAGCACAAATCATCCCCGTCATCAAACACGCCATCCTGGTCTTCATCTGGACGTACAGCACCTTCTACACAAATTTCTAGGTCGAACTTATTGATACTACCACCATCTGCTGGAGCAGTGTCTTCTACCGTTAAAATCCATTCTCCAAAAGCAGACTCTCCATTAAAAGAAGCCAAGGATCCTAAAGGTCTTATTATATCTTTAATCGCCACATCCCCCGAGCTATCGCAAGAAAACATTTCTCCATCGTCATCAAAAATTGCATCAATATTTTCCAGATCCCCACACGAATTAGAGGTGAGCGTAACCTGAGTACCCGAAGGAGAAGTTAAGGTAATTATTAGATCGGCCAAGAAGGAATGTTCGACTTCCAAAACAACATTAATATCTGAAACAGGAAGGTCATTAAAAAAAGACACTTTGGAAGTTACGGTTGGGGTGCCAACGGGACTTATTTCAATTGGCACATCAATGGCCGCAACAGTATCACAACTAATCGTTATTGTAGTAAATTGGAAGGAAGGTCCAAAACTACCTTCTCCGCAACTGTTATTTGGCTTAACTCTCCAATAGTAAGTAGTTTGTTGTTCCAGATTTTGTGGCGTATAGGTGGTAAATAAAATATCCGTAGCACTGTCTACCAGGGATGTAAAAGAACTGTCTTCCGAAATTTCTATATCATAACTATTAAAATTAGAACTAGCTTCCCACTCTAATATTGGTTCTAAGCTAACCTCACGCTCATTATTTACAGGACTGGTTAAAACTACGTCTTCCACAGGTGATTCTTGAATAATTAAACTAAGGGTAACTTCCTTAGTAGCACTCAAAGAACTGGCCCTTACCCTAATCGGATAGACTCCTGGGGGTACTACCGCTGTATTACTAAATTCAACCGTTACCGGAGTTTCATTTGCTGTTGCGGTTAAAGGATTAAAGGTTGCTATCAAGCCAGCAGGAAGATCAACCGCCTCAAAGGTAACCTCTTCAGTAAACCCATTGTATGCCTCATAAATAAAGGGTACGCTAAGGGTACTGGGCGAACAGACGTCAAATTCAATAGCAGGAAACCGAAGAACAATATCCGAACTTACTATTTCAAAATCCGTTGTATTGATACTGTAAAAGATATTGTTAGTAGCCTTTACCATTACTCTGGCGGTAGATGTAACAAATCCGGGGATGATTACGTCTTGTTCCCCATCATTTGGGGTACCAGTAATAAGCTCGTGTGGATAGGTTAGACCTCCGTCTACCGACAACATAATGTCTACTGTTTGCGCACTTATCGGTGCTACATGTGTATTAGATACCTCCCAATTAATCTTCTGTACAGAACCAGCCTCATAACTCTGTGGCTCGTCCTGTGAGAGAACTTCAAAGGGACCGGCACTATTAATAACATTAACCCGTGACAAGGCAGAACTTACTTGCCCGCCCCCAATAGCATTATCTCGAACAGTAAGGGCGAAGTTCAATTCTCTTTCTACATTGGATACCGTTTCCCATGCAGAATTTACAGTAGGGTTGGTTTGCTCCAGATTCCCTAAGATTACTTCTTCAATAGCAGGAAAATATCTTACGGAATCTACGCTTGGTCTCAATGATCTGAAATTGGCTCCACTCGGGCTATTGGGTCCAAAATTACTGGCCGTTACAACCCCATCATCTATTTGTTCCCATGTGTATGTTAGAATATCTAAGGGATCAATATCCGCAGCTTGTCCTGTTAAAACAAAAGGCGTGCCCTTAGGTATGATGTAATCGGACAAAGGGAGTATTTGAGGAGGCGTATTTACTAATGGAACAACACTTCCACAGCTTGTAGTTTTTAAATATTCACTGATTTGAAATATACTGTAATAGTGAAAATAATCGTCTCCATTCTCCGCTACATTATTTCCAGGAACTATCCCGGCATACCCCATAATGGTTGTTCCACTTGCAGGTTCTGCCTGTACTGAAGTGTTTTCTGATTCAAAAGACCATGTATGGTTTGCCCCAAATTGATGTCCTAATTCATGCGCTACAAAATCCAAATCAAAGATATCCCCTTCTGGTATCAAAGACTGGGAGTAGGCACTTCCTTTTTGATTGTCCCTGCAAACAGACCCAATAAACCCAGCATTACCACTATCTACATCTTCATGAAAAAGGTGCCCTACGTCATAATTTTCTTCTCCAATGTTATTGGTAAGTGTATTTTGAACTTGTGCATTTAAATTCCCGTTGTATGGGTCTGTATCGGGATCTGTAAATATTACTTGATCTGTATTGCCTATTAATTCTAAATGTACCCCCAAGTCTGTTTCAAAGACTTCATTAACTCTTGTTAAAGTAGCATTAATTGCTGCCAAAGCGTCTTCAACAGTGCCCCCATGATACTGGGTGTATTCTCCAGTAGTGGATACAGCAATTCTATAGACTCTTAGAAGCTGGTCATTAACCAATCTTAAGGTTTTAGTCGAGGCCCCTTTGTCTGCAATATCATGTGTATAACAATTAAACTCCTTACCAGCTCGATCGGAACTTCCGCCCTTAAATATCTTATACGTGCCACTACTATTTCGTTCGCGCTCTATAAAAGTACTGGCATCTTTACCTTTTCCATGCCTCAAAATGGCTTGGAAGCCTTTTGGCGAAATACTAAACCGAATCTTTTCTGCCTTATCGTCCAATCCATATCCGGAAAAAGACTTGATTTTTGGGTATTTTAGAGCCAATTCTTTCGAAAATACAGGACTTTCACTGATAACGTACTGTACCAACTCCCCTTTTAACGACGGAAAACGGAGTACCATCCTCTGCTGACCCGCTTTAGCCATTTTGTTCAAATCCTCCAAAAAAGCTGTTTGATCAAAAGAATAAATCAATAAATCTTCTGAAGGCGAAGAATTTTTTGTTAAGCTGCTACTACCAGACTCCTTGTAAACTCTTTTCCAATGATCTCTTTGTGCCAAGCCGGAAAAGGACAAAAATAATATGGTAATTGATAAAACAAGATGTAATTTTGTTATCATTGAGGGCTTTTGAATTTTTAAAAATAAGTCTTTTTATTATTTTATTTGTGTGATTACAGTCCAAAGCATTACCAATTACGATAAAACGCAGTCTACAGCATTAACTATAGGCACCTTTGATGGGGTTCATATTGGTCATCGTAAAATATTAGAACGCCTCATAAATGATGCCAAAAACTCTGGATTAAAGGCTACTGTGCTTACTTTTTTCCCGCATCCAAGAATGGTTTTACAAAAAGATTCGGATCTTAAGTTATTAAATACGGTAGACGAAAAAGCGCAAATCCTAAAAGAAATTGGTCTGGATTACCTAATTGTACACCCCTTTACAAAAGAGTTCTCAAGACTAACAGCAACGGAATTTGTAAGAGACTTGTTGGTCAACGAACTAAAAGCAAAAAAAATCATCATTGGATATGACCATAGATTTGGCAGGAACAGAAATGCCAACATCACAGATTTAATTGCGTTTGGAAACACCTTAGGATTTGAAGTGGATGAAATTGAAGCACAGGAAGTTAACGATGTTTCTGTTAGCTCAACAAAAATTAGAAAAGCACTTGAAAACGGAGACATCATAACAGCTAACAACTATCTGGGCTACAATTATATGCTTACCGGACAAGTAAAGAAAGGAAAAGGACTTGGCAGAAAGCTTTCCTTTCCAACGGCTAATATTTCTATAAAAGAACCCTATAAATTGATTCCCAAAAATGGTGTTTACTTTGTTAAAAGTAATCTGAACGGAAAACTGGTTTATGGTATGATGAATATTGGCTTTAATCCAACCGTAGATGGTTCTACAAAAAACATAGAAGTTCATTTTTTCGACTTTACCGAAAATCTTTACGACCAGTCCATACAAGTTAGAATTTTGGAGAGAATACGAGACGAGCATAAATTTAGTTCTATTGAAGCTCTCAAAGAACAACTCCAAAAAGATAAAGCGACCTCCATTTCCTTAATATCCAAATAAATGATTAACCGGCTATTTTTTACGAAGATAGATAATAGTCCTCTTATTGTTTTTCGAATATTTTTTGGATTTCTTATTAGCTGTGAGGGATTCGGTGCTATTTTAACTGGTTGGGTTAGAAGAACACTCATTGAACCGCAATTCACCTTTTCCTTTATCGGTTTTGAATGGTTGCAGCCACTTCCGGGAAATGGTATGTACTTCTATTTCGCTACCATGGGACTCCTGGGTATTTTTATTGCTCTTGGATATAAATATCGAATAAGCATGGTGAGCTTTACCATCCTATGGGCAGGAGCTTATTTTATGCAGAAAACTTCTTACAACAATCACTATTACCTATTAGTTCTCATCTCTTTTTTGATGTGCTTTTTTCCGGCGAATAGATCCTATTCCTTAGATGTAAAAATAAATCCCAAGATTGAGGAAAATAGTATGTACGGCTATATTAAATGGGCCGTTGTATTGCAGTTGTTTATTGTGTACACCTACGCTTCATTGGCAAAACTATATGCGGGCTGGCTCGATTTCACTTTTGTTAAGATTCTAATGCAAAGCAAGACGCATTATTGGTTGATTGGCGATCTTCTTCAAGAACATTGGGTTCATGCAGTAATAGCGATAATGGGAATTGTATTTGATCTTCTTATTATCCCGGCATTGCTTTGGAAACCCAGCAGAAATATTGCTTTTGGTTGCGCTATTTTTTTTCACCTATTTAATTCAATAGTTTTACAAATAGGTATTTTCCCCTATTTGGCTTTAGCCTTTACCGTGTTTTTCTACCCGGCGGAAACACTGAGAAAAATATTTTTAAAGAAAAAGCCAGCGAATACAGATTTCAGCTTTTCCGTTCCCCCTTACAGAACACCTCTTTTGATTGGGGTATATGTCTATTTTATCATACAGATACTTCTTCCCATAAGACATCATTTTATAAAAGACAATGTATTATGGACCGAGGAAGGCCATCGGCTAAGTTGGAGAATGATGCTTCGATCAAGGTCTGGGATAGTCCACTTTAAAGTAGTGAACAAAGAAAATGATAGTATCATTAAAATAAACTTAAGCGATTACCTAACTCCAAAGCAAAAAGCACGCATAGGTTGTTACCCTGATTTTATTTGGCAGTTTGCCCAAAGGTTGAAAAAGGAATTCAACAATCAAGGAATACAGGTAAGTGTGTATGTAAATTCCCGTGTAAAGATTAACAATTCTGATTACTTTACTCTAATTGATCCTAAAGCAGACCTGGCGCAAGAACCATGGGAATATTTAAAACACAATGATTGGATTTTACCTTCTCCAAAAGAACTTGATCTAAAGTCCGAAGAGTTATTGCACAAATAAGGTTCGACACATCCGTTCGAAAATAAAATACTTGAACCCGTTAATTAATCATTAAGTATTTACCTAAATTTGCGGTTAAATCATAAACCATCATGTTGCAAATACAGGCAATACGAAACAATAAAGAGGCGATAACGGAAGCTTTAAAAAAACGGAATATCGACCCTACTCCTTTATTGGAGGAGGTATTGGGCTTAGACGAAAAAAGACGCGCATTACAAACAGAACTAGACAACGGTTTAGCAGAGAGCAATAATTTATCTAAACAAATAGGTCTGTTGTATAAGTCTGGCAAAGCGGAAGAAGCTAATGCGCTTAAGAATAGGACCAGTGCTTTAAAAGAAGATACTAAACTATTAGGACAGCAGCTTCAGGAGGTATCTCTTAAGATGCAAGATGCCCTATATCAAATTCCAAATGCGCCTCACCAGAGTGTGCCATTTGGTAAAGGAGAAGAGGACAATGAGGAAATTTTCAGAGAGGGTGAGCATCCTGATTTAGGTGAAAAAGCTAAACCTCATTGGGAACTTTCTCAACAGTACGACATCATAGATTTTGAATTAGGAGTAAAAGTAACTGGTGCTGGTTTTCCTGTCTACAAAGGCAAAGGAGCTAAATTACAAAGAGCCCTAATTTCATATTTCCTTGATAAAAATACGGAAGCGGGGTATTCGGAAATTCAGGTACCTCTATTGGTTAACGAAGCATCTGGTTATGGAACAGGACAATTACCAGACAAGGAAGGTCAGATGTACCATGTAACGGCAGATGATTTATACTTAATCCCTACTGCAGAAGTTCCGGTTACTAACATTTTTAGAGACACCATCCTAAAAAACCAAGAACTACCGCAAACTTATACTGGCTACACCCCCTGTTTTAGAAGAGAAGCAGGAAGTTATGGGGCTCATGTAAGAGGTCTCAACAGACTGCATCAATTTGACAAGGTAGAAATTGTGCGAGTGGAACATCCCAACGATTCCTATAAAGCACTGGATGCCATGGTTGAGCATGTGAAAGGTATTGTGAGAGAATTAGAATTGCCTTTTCGCATCTTACGCCTCTGCGGTGCTGATCTAGGTTTCACTGCCGCCTTAACCTATGATTTTGAAATCTTTTCTGCTGCTCAAAACCGGTGGTTGGAAATTAGCTCTGTATCCAATTTTGAAACCTACCAAGCCAATCGACTAAAACTACGGTATCGTGACGACAATAATAAAACGCAATTGGCACATACCTTAAATGGAAGTGCTCTGGCATTACCACGTGTTTTGGCAGGTATACTAGAGAACAATCAAACCCCTGAAGGAATTAAAATTCCTAAGGCTCTAATTCCATATACAGGTTTTGAAATCATAAACTAAATTCTGCTAACCGCCGTATTGGTAGTATACGAGAATTAAAAAAGCCGGTTTATCTATTGTAGTCGTTAGCCGAAATTATGCTTTCTTTGACAGTGTTTTTAGGTCATCTTCTTTAAATTTGATAAATTTTCTTCATGAAGACAGGTCTTTTGAGCATTCTTTTTTTTGTTGTAATGAACTGTTTTGCACAGGAGGACTTTCTAGCTAAACAGTACTTCAAGGATGGTGATTTTGAGAAGGCGGTTGTTTTCTATAAAAACCTAACCGACAAAAATCCGAGAAGAACAGATTATGCCGAGGGGCTCGTTGCCTGCTACCAACAATTGGAAAAATATAAGGAAGCTGAAGAATTTCTACTTAAAAGGCTAGATCAGGGAAGACCCTACCCAACCACCTATATAGATTTAGGGTACAATTACCAACTCCAGGAGGATAATGAAAATGCCAAATTCTACTATGAAAAGGCCCTGGCCAGCATTGAAGAGAATCCAAATTTTGGATACGGAATTGGATTTAAATTTCAACGATTGGTTTTATTGGATTATGCACTTCGTGCATACGAACGTGCCATGGAGCTAAATCCTAAGCTGGATTACAATTTTCAAATGGCACGAATTTATGGGGAGCAGGGCAATGTTGAAAAAATGTATAACTCCTATTTAGAGTTAATCAAAAAAGGGAAGGCCTCTCAAACCAATGTTTTGAGAAATCTAGATAATTTTATCAGTGAAGACCCGACCGATCCAAATAATCTAAGTTTACGGAGGACCTTATTAAAAAAAGCTCAGAATTCTCCAGATCCACTCTGGAACGAATTACTTAGTTGGCTATTTGTAAAGCAAAAACAATACACCAATGCATTTATTCAAGAAAAAGCCATCTATAAGCGATCAGAAGGAAGTTCAATTACGAGAATAATGGAACTGGGAGATATGGCCTTCGATGATAGTGCTATTGAAGATGCCACGACTATTTATTCGTATGTTGAAAAGAATGCCGCTGATGCAGTAGAAAAATTAAATGCCAACCTAAGCCTACTAGATATCGACCTTTTAGATGAAGAAGCAAGAGACCTCGAAACCATCAATAAGAAATTTGAGTCCCTGATCGAATTCTATGGGTATGAAAATCAAACATTACAATTACAAATTGCCTATGCCAATTTTCTTACATTTAAGATGAATGAGGCTGGGAAGGCGATTGAAGTTCTCAAGAAATGTCTTGCACTTCCTTTAGACAGGTATAGTGTAGCATATGTCAAACTTGCTCTCGGAGATATATTAGTGTATAATCAGAAGTTTAATGAAGCCTTAATATATTTCTCTCAGGTACAGAGTAGCCTTAAAAATGATGTCCTTGGCCAAAATGCACGTTATAAGGTTGCTCAAACGAGTTTTTATAAAGGGGATTTTGATTGGGCATTAACACAGTTAAAAGTACTCCGAAGTTCTACTTCACAATTAATCGCAAATGATGCCATGCAACTAAGTCTACTTATATCCGATAACTCCTTGGTAGATTCTACTCAGGTTGCTTTAAAAAAGTACGCTAAGGCCGATCTTTTGGCATATCAGCAAAATAATAAAGAAGCTATTGCGGTTCTGAATGATATCCTGGAAAACCATAAAGGCGAAAAAATTGAGGATGAGGCTTTAATGAAACAAGGTGAATTATATGAAAGCCTCCAGGACTATAAAGCGGCAGAATGGAATTATTTAAAGGTGGTTTCTTTTTATGGTAATGATATTTTGGCAGACGACGCTCATTTTCATTTGGCAGAGCTGTACAATAACAAATTAAATGAACCAAATAAAGCCAAAGAACATTACGAAAAAATAATTTATAATTATCAGGATAGTTATTACTTCCCAATGGCTCGGAAAAAATTCAGGTTGCTAAGAGGAGATGTTGTTAATTAAAACCTGTTTTCGTTTACGCTTACAATTATGATTATTTATAATGTTACAATCAATGTTGAGGATTCTAATCACGAGAAGTGGTTACATTGGATGAATGAGGTTCATATTCCGGAGGTTTTAGCCACTGGCAAATTCCTTGAAGCCAAGATGACAAGGGTATTGGTTGAAGAAGAAATGGGTGGTACAACGTATTCGATTCAGTTTCTGGCGAAAGACAAGGAAACTCTAAACCGATATTATGCGGAAGATGCTGCAGAGTTGCGCCAGAAAACCAGTTCTCTTTTCGGGAACAGTTTAGTTGCCTTTAGAACCGAATTGGAGCTAGTAAGTGAACACCGACGGCACCTAACTAAGCCAACAGAATATTTCTTTAGTTACGGGTCATTGCAAGACTTCAGCATTCAACAAACACTTTTGGGAAAAAACTTGAAGGGCGAAAATGATGTCTTACATGGATATTCCATAGCGAATGAAAAAATTGCAGATCAATTTCCTATCGCGGTGAAGTCAGAAGATAGTAAGGACAAAATCCCTGGAACTCTTTATTTATTAACCGATCAGGATATGTCAAAAATTGACATCTATGAAGGACCTGCATACATGAGAGTAAAACTTCCTCTTGAATCAAAAAAAATGGCATGGGTCTATGTAAAAAATGAGGAAAGTACGAATGGGAGCAAATAAGCATAAAAAATCCAGGAACAATAAGAAACGTATTGAAAATAACGATCCGGTCAAGGCTAAGAAATTTTTAGGCCAACACTTTTTAAAGGATGAAGAAATTGCAGAAAAAATAGCGAATACGCTAGGATTAGAGAATTATTCGAATGTTCTGGAAATTGGTCCAGGTACAGGCGTCCTGACTAAGTATTTGCTGTCACAACCTATATCCTTGAAGGTCTTGGAGCTCGATAGGGAATCGATTGCGTATCTGAAACACGATTTTGCTATAGACCATATATCCCTTAATCTTAATCTGGACAATTTTGAAATTCTAGAAGGAGATTTCTTAAAATTTGATTTAGAACAGGTCTTCCAAGGGGAGTCTTTTGCGATAACCGGAAACTTCCCCTATAATATATCTACTCAAATAGTGTTTAAAACGCTGGAACATAAAGATAGAATACCTGAGTTTACAGGCATGTTTCAAAAGGAAGTAGCTCAGAGGATATGCTCCAAAGAAGGAAATAAGGCCTATGGAATATTATCCGTATTGGTACAAGCCTTTTACGATGCAGAATACCTATTTACTGTTAGCCCGGAAGTTTTTTCTCCTCCTCCCAAAGTAGATTCCGGTGTTTTACGGCTAAAAAGGAAAGAACAGAACACCTTGGGTTGCGACGAGAATCTTTTGTATAGAGTTGTAAAGACCGCATTTAATCAAAGGAGAAAAACCCTAAGAAATAGTTTAAAAGTATTTAAGCTTTCAGATAATCTAAAAGAAGATACTATCTTTGATCGGCGACCTGAAGAATTGACTGTAGACCAATTTATTGTGTTGTCTAATAAGATAGCTCATGACTCCATTTAAACTTACAGACGAGTTTTTAGCAGAAATTCAACTGCTTGTGGAAGACCATAAAGACTCTCAATTGAAGTCTTTACTGGAAGATTTGCACTATGCCGATATTGCAGAGATCATCAATGAAATTAAGGATGAGAAAGGCACCTATCTTATAAAACTGTTAGAGAGTGATAAAACCTCTGATGTTTTAATCGAATTAGATGAAGATATAAGAGAGGCGATATTAAACAATCTATCTTCTAAAGAAATTGCCGAAGAACTTGAAGAATTAGATACGGATGACGCTGCTGATATAGTAGGGGAACTTCCAAGGAATATTGTAGAGGAGGTTATTTCAGAAATTGAAGATAGAGAGCATGCAAAAGATATCGTTGATCTTCTTCGATATGATGAAAATTCTGCTGGCGGACTTATGGCTAAAGAATTAGTCAAAGTAAATGAAAATTGGAATGTTCTGACATGTGTAAAAGAGATGCGTGCCCAGGCAGAAAATGTCACCAGAGTACATTCAATATATGTGGTAGACGACTCTGAAATGCTTATTGGCAGATTATCCTTAAAAGATCTTCTGACCACTTCTACAAAAGCACCAATTAAGGATGTTTATATACCAAAAGTGGACCGGGTAAATGTAAATGAAAAACCAGAAGAAGTTGCAAAAATAATGTCCAAATATGATTTGGAAGCCATTCCGGTAGTTGATGAAATTGGCAGGCTTGTTGGTAGAATTACTATTGATGATATCGTGGATGTTATTAAGGAAGAAGCAGAAAAAGACTACCAATTGGCCGCAGGTATCTCTCAAGATGTAGAGGCAGACGATAGTATATTAGAACTTACACAGGCAAGATTGCCGTGGTTATTTCTAGGTCTTTTGGGTGGAATTGGTGCAGCTGCAATAATGGGGGGCTTTGAAGAATTACTTAGTAATCACGCTATTCTTTTTTTCTTTACACCTCTAATTGCTGCCATGGCGGGTAATGTGGGTGTCCAATCCAGTGCAATTATTGTTCAGGGTTTGGCAAACGATGATTTAAAAGGTAGCATTAGTAATCGACTGATAAAGGAAATGCTTCTGGCTACCCTAAATGGTGTTATTCTGGCACTGGTTCTTTTGGTATTTACTTGGCTTTGGAAAGGAAATTTACCAACGGCATTTGCTATTTCAACCTCCTTGGTTGCGGTGATCATTGTGGCCGGAATAATAGGTACCTTCATCCCTCTTTTCTTGAATCAAAGGGGTATAGACCCAGCCCTTGCTACTGGGCCCTTCATAACTACAAGTAATGATATTTTTGGTATTCTTATCTACTTTTGGATTGCAAAAATGATTCTTGGAATTTAGCATTCTCACCTACTATTTCCCAAGTTTCACTACATTTAAGTACAAGATAGTATCATATGAAGCTGAAAGTAGGACTTGTTCAAGAAAGCCCTGTTTTTTTTAACAAAAAGGAAAGCTTAGAAAAACTGGAGCGTTTGGTAAAAACGCAAAGTAAGGAAGGATGTAAGTTGTTGGTATTTCCAGAATCCTTTATACCCGGATATCCCCGGGGTCTGCTATTCGGAACCACTATAGGCAATAGATCGGACGAGGGTAGAAGTCTGTATTTGGAGTATTATGAAAATAGCGTTGACACCGAAGGGGAAGAAGTACGTAAATTAGAAGAAATCGCTTCAAACTATGGGGTATACCTGGTAATTGGTGTAACAGAGAAAAATACCGCCCACGGGAGCTTGTATTGTTCTATGCTTTACTTTTCGCCTAAGACAGGCTTTTTGGGAAGCCACAAAAAGATAAAACCTACTGGTGCCGAGCGAGTTATTTGGGCAGAGGCCGACGGCACTTCACTAACGACCTTCCAAACGGAGATAGGAAAACTTGGTGGTCTTATATGCTGGGAGAATTATATGCCTCTTGCAAGAATGTCTATGTTTAGTAAAGGGATAGAAATCTATATAGCACCTACAGCCGATGCAAGGACGGAGTGGATTTCTACCATGCAGCACATTGCCTTAGAAGGCAGGTGTTTTGTTTTGGCATGTAACCAATTCTTCACAAAATCTATGTATCCCGAAAGATTTAGACCTTTGTTAAAAAATGAACCTGAAATGATGTGCAGAGGAGGAAGTCTAATTGTAGCACCGGATGGGAAAATACTTGCTGGCCCTTTATATAATCAATCAGGAATTGTCACGGCCACCCTGGATTTAGACGATGTTATAAAAAACAAACTGGACTTTGATGTAAATGGACATTATTCAAGAAAGGATATTTTTACCTTTAGTGTCAAAGGACAACCCAATACCATAAAAGAATAACTCTTATTGTAATAGTTCCCATGAAAATAATACACCTAGATGTAAACCATCCATTACTCCTAAATGAATTTGAGAAGCTTGGTTTTGAAAATATAGAATCTTATACCGCTTCTAAAGAGGTGGTAGAAAAAGAAATTCACAACTATGACGGCATCATATTACGTAGCCGCTTTGCGCTAGACCAGTCCTTTCTGCAAAAAGCAACGAAACTCAAATTTATCGGAAGATTAGGTGCCGGTTTAGAAAATATTGATACCAACTATGCACGTAGTAGAGGAATTTTCCTTGCAGCCGCTCCGGAAGGCAACCGAAATGCGGTTGGAGAACATACGCTTGGATTGCTCTTAGCTCTTTTCAATAAACTTATAATCGGCGACCAAGAAATACGCAACGGAAAATGGGAAAGAGAAGGCAATAGAGGCCTGGAATTGGATGGAAAAACCGTTGGAATTATTGGTTATGGTAACACTGGCAAGGCTTTTGCAAAGAAATTACAGGGCTTTGATGTCGAAGTAATTTGTTACGATATTGTTGGTGGTGTCGGAGATAAGAACGCCAGACAGGTTGGAATCCTAGAATTACAGCAGAAATCAGATATCATAAGCTTACATGTCCCGCAAACAACCGAAACCATAGGCATGATAAATGAACCCTTTTTAAATGCGTTTCAAAAACCTATTTGGCTTTTAAATACGGCAAGGGGTAAATGTGTGGTAACTAAGGATTTGGTTTCCGCATTGAAGTCTAAAAAAGTCCTTGGTGCGGGATTGGATGTATTAGAATTCGAAAAATCATCTTTTGAAAACTTCTTCGATAGGGAGCAGCTACCAGACTCTTTTGCCTATTTACTTCAGGCTAAAAATGTTGTACTCTCGCCACATGTAGCTGGCTGGACAGTAGAGAGCAAAGAAAAACTTGCCCAAACTATTGTAGATAAGGTAAAATTATTTCTAGAAAACACTGAATAAAAAATAACTAAAACGCTATGCGATCCGAAGCCAAAACAGTAGATGACTATTTAGCAGAATTGCCAAACGAACGTTTGGCTCCTATGGTTAAACTTAGAAATACAATTTTGGAAACTATTCCTGAAGGCTTTGAGGAAACCATGAATTATGGGATGATTGGCTATGTTGTGCCTCATAGTCTATACCCAGGTGGGTACCATAGCAACCCCAAACTACCTTTACCCTTTGTTAATATTGCTTCCCAAAAGAATTTTATTGCCCTATACCATATGGGTATTTATTCTGACCCCGTATTAATGGAGTGGTGGGAAAAAGAATACGCAAAACAAATCCCAACGAAGCTGGATATGGGAAAAAGTTGCATTCGATTTAAGAACTTCAATCGAATACCCTATTCTTTGATTGGAGAATTGTGCGCTAAAATTACTGTCGCACAATGGATAGCCATATATGAGACAACCAGAAAACGCAATACAAATGGATAAAAGAGTAACAGGAATAGGCGGTATATTTTTTAAAACAAAAAATCCCAAAAGAATAAAAGACTGGTACAAAAAGCACTTAGGCCTGTCTACAGATTCCTATGGATGTACCTTTTGGTGGAAAGACCAGAAAGGTAACGATTGTTCTACCCAATGGGGGCCATTTAAAGAAGATACAACTTATTTTTCCCCAAGTGAAAAACCCTTTATGTTGAATTACAGAGTTGAAAACTTAGAAGAGCTGCTCCGTGTATTAGAAAAAGAAGGGGTTACAATAGTTGGCGAAATAGAAGAATTCGACTATGGAAAATTCGGTTGGATTATGGACCCTGAGGGTAACAAAATAGAACTATGGGAACCTATTGATTCTGCATTTCTTTGATATAGATTAAATCCTTACATTTAAAGGAGTAATCAATTAATAACACTATCATGGCAGAAGAAACCAACAACCCAGAAGAAAAAGCAGAAGACAACTTAGATAAGGCAAAAAAGAAAGCTAAAGAATTTACAGAGGAGGCTAAAGAATCGGCAAAAGAATTTAAAAAAGAGACCAAGGAAGCTGCAGAAAATTTTACAGAAGGAGCTAAAAAATCTGCCAATGAATTTACCGAGGGAGCAAAAGAAGCCTTCGCTTCATCAGGCGAGAATAAGAAGATTTTAGCAGGTATTTTAGCAATTATTCTGGGCTCACTAGGCGTCCATAAATTCATTATGGGGTATCAGAAAGAAGGATTTATTCTATTGGGAATAACTATAGTCGGTTTTGTACTCAGCTGTGTGGGCATAGGTGTTTTTATGGTCTGGATTACTGGACTTATAGGGCTTATTGAGGGCATTATATATTTAACCAAAAGTGACGAAGAGTTTTACAATACCTATCAAGTAGGGAGAAAACCCTGGTTCTAAAAAATTAAGAGGGCCAACTGCTTTTTTAGCAGTTGGTTTTTTTATTTAAGATACAATCGTAATATTGCAATATATAAATATGCATAAGGGTGTTCAAAGTGACCTATTTTCGAAGCGGATCAGAAGGCATTGGCAGAACTATTTAAAACCTTAGCACAATTAAAAGTGAGAACGAATGGCTATGGTAAGCAACAATTAGTATTTCAATAACAACAGAAAAAACGGATGGTAGAGTAAAAACAGTCTGTGGCGCTCCCGAAGTAGTTCCAACAGAAAAGGCTCTTACCTATTCCCCGGAAAGTGGGTTCTGTTAATCTCAAAAATCTAAGGACGCCGCATGGAAAAGCATCTTATAATACCTATGACAGAAGCGCATTGGCCGGAAGTATCCAAAATTTATGAAGATGGTATCCGTACAGGTATTGCGACCTTTGAAACAAGCATACCCAAGTACAAAACTTGGGATCAAAATCACTTAAAACACTCTCGATTTGTATTGATAAAAAGAGATGAAGTATTAGGCTGGACTGCACTTTCGCCTGTATCGAGTAGATGTGTTTACGGGGGTGTGGCCGAAGTTAGCATTTATATGGCCCAAAAAGGCAGAGGCCAAGGCTATGGTATACTCTTAATGAAACAATTAATACACTCAAGTGAAGCGAAAGGAATATGGTCCTTGCAATCTGGAATTTTCCCAGGAAATACAGCCAGTATAAAACTGCACACCAAAGTAGGTTTCCGTTTTGTTGGATATAGGGAAAAAATAGGAAAACTACACGGCGTTTGGTACGATAACCATTTATATGAAAGACGTAGTAAAGTAGTAGGAAACTAAAAGTTTTATGCTAATGTATGAACATTTATCGCGGAAAATCTATAACCAAGTACTACCTGCCAGCATTCTCCAAATCCTTTCGTTCTAATTCTGCCTGAAATTCTTCCATCACAGGCTTTACGGTACTTTCTGGTAAGTCGGCAATTTTAATATACATTAAACCATCAACAGCATTATTAAATAAAGGATCTACATTAAAGGCAACCACTTTTGCATTCTGTTTAATATACTTTTTGATTAAAACGGGAAGCCGTAAACTACCAGGCTCGACCTCATCAATTAGTCTATCAAATTTATTCAGGTCTGCAGCGGTTTCATCAAAAATAAAGTCTTTATCCGCATCTTTAAGTTTTACCTTAAAAGCCTTTTTAGGTCGAATATATTGAGCGACATAAGGATCCCAATAATTAGACTTCATAAATTCAATCATCAGGGATTTGGAGAAATTAGAGAATTGATTGCTTATGCTAACACCTCCAATAAGATATTTATGCTCTGGATATCTCAGGGTAGTGTGTACAATACCTTTCCATAATAAAAAAAGGGGCATTGGCTTCTGCTGATATTCCTTAACGATATAGGCTCTTCCCATTTCGATAGACTGGCTCATCATACTGTATAACTCTGGTTCAACGCCAAAAAGGTCTTGGAGGTAAAACCCGTCTATTCCGTATTTCTTGTAAATTTCTGAACCCATTCCCATCCTATAAGCTCCTACTATGGTCCGTTCCATATTATCCCATAAAAAAAGATGGTGGTAGTATGTATCAAATTTATCGAGATCAATAGATTTGTTGGTCCCCTCTCCTATCGCTCTAAAAGTCATTTCACGTTGTCGGCCTATTTCCTTTAGTATAAATGGCATATCTTTTTCTGTAGCCAAAAACACCTCATAATTTTTACTCTGTAATAGTCGGCAGTCTTTCTCGCGAAGCTTTTCAATTTCTCCTTCAATTACTTCGGTTCGCATTGCAGAAGCAATTCTTCTCTGTGGTTTCGGCAACTTGAGCGAAGTCGGTAAGGTATCGATAAGACGCTCTTTTTCATAAGCATTAGCCAGGATATACGTTTTTTTTCGCAACAATTCCGTATACTCTTCTAAGGAGGCATGCTCCTTTTGTGTTTCCACGGAAATTGGCTGCCCGATACGTACCTTAATCGCTCTGTTATGCTGTGTACTTAATTCGGATGGTAATTTTGCCGTCCTGAAAATATCGTTGATTTTGGAGAGATGATAGAAGAGTTTACTATTTCTGGCATGGAAATAAATAGGTACAACAGGTACCTCGGCCTTTTTTATGAGTTTTAGGGCACTCTCCTCCCATGGTTTATCGACTATTAATTTTCCATCTTTATAGGTCGATACTTCTCCTGCAGGGAATATTCCCAATGGATGTCCATCTCTTATATGACCCAATGCACTTTTAAAGCCTGCTACACTACTCTTAACTTCCTTTCGATTTTCAAATGGGTTAACTGGCATAATGTAAGGAGCTAAAGGTTCTACTCTCTGAAGTAAAAAATTTGCTATGATCTTAAAATCCGACCTATGCCGTAACATCAGTTTTAGTAACAACACACCATCTATTCCACCCAAGGGGTGGTTACTAATAGTAATAAACGGACCGTCTTTTGGTAACCGTTTAAAATCATCTTCAGGAATTTCGAAGTTTATCTCGTAGTGACTTAAAATAGCTTCCAAAAACTCTGGTCCGTTCAGTCCTTTATGTTTATCGTAGAATCGGTTTATTCCGGATAGTTTTGTAAGCCGTACCAAGACCCAGCCCATAAAAGTCCCTAAGACTCCATAGGAATCCAGGTTTACAGCCTTTGCTACCTCTTTGACATTAACTAATCCCATTAGACTACTTTAATAAGTAAATATAGGAAAATGAATATCAGAGTTAGATACTATGGTCGAAAAATGATTTGCTAGACTATTCTTTTACTACCAGTTGAATGGTTTCTACACCCCTTTGTTCTAGTAAAATTTGCTTTTCATTTTTTAAGGCCTCGATGGCCTCACCGTCGAAATGCCTGATTGTATACAGGGCCACCTGCTCTTGACAAACTACTTTAAACCTTCCTGAAAGCTTCTCTTTTAATTCGTTTAAACGATCGAACTTATTGTCAATACATACCGAAAAACTAATTGCTGAATTCTGAATCATATCGACCTTCATTCTATAGTCATGAAGTAACTTGAACAAATCACTGATA
>CAZWPZ010000088.1:0-2948 GCA_964636005.1 uncultured Eudoraea sp. | reverse complement strand
GCGATCATTTGGACGGGTGCCCTATAGGAGATATCAAGTTTAAGCGCCTTAAAGATCTTTGCCGGGAGAATGTAAGGCACATAGTTCCCGATCAACCCAAAGAGGTATAGCGGAAGTAAAAAAAAGAATTTCAGTCCATATTTTAAATAAGACAGGATTCTTTTTCTGCCAGTAAGATCATTGGAGATAATGTTGGGCGTGATTCCCTCCTCTTCCAACACATCGAAAAAATAAAGGAGCTTCGTCTGAATTCTTTGGTAAAGCTCAAGGTTGATTTGGTGAATAAAACGCAGGGCCTTTGACACTTCGTTCCTCATTTGAAGGTATCGCTTCGCACTTTGTTCTGCATCGTTGGTCTCAACGCCAAAAAGTCCATAAAAATGATGTGCTTTTACAAGGAACTCTTCCTGCTCTTTACCTGATGTCTGTGGAACAATATCGGCCAAACTTTTTCTTATCTCTTCGGTTAGCTGCTGAACTGCCTCATATTCATTTGACTCATAAGCTGATCTATACGATCCCGGATCTATGGCCCGGCATACCGTGATCGAAACGACACTTCGGAATTGAATAGAATCAGAATAATCCAGAGCGATGGGTACTATTTTCAAATTTCCCTCAAAACCTCTTAGTTCTTCATAACTCAAGGCAATTCTCGCAGTACCTGTTTTTATATCGCGCAGTTTCAACTCATAATGACTTGTACCTTCCGGAAAAATTAGCAATGTTCCTCCTTCAGATAAATATTCATGACATTTCAAAAAAGATCTTTTGTTGTCCGGTTTTTCTCCCTGTTCAATATCCTGTTTTCTGAAAATTGGAATCACGTGAAAATAACTAAAGATCGCCCTGAGCATTTTATTTACAAAAATGCCGGCATTAGCCACAAAACCAATTCTTTGCCTTGTCATAGCCGCTATCAGTAAGGGGTCCATAAAAGTATTAGGGTGATTTGCGACAAGTATGATGGGTCCTTTTTCAGGAATACCTTCCTTACCGGTCACAACAATTTTTCTAAAAAAAAAGAAAAGAGTAAGCCTGATAATTTGTTTAAGGAAACTATAGATCACGCCATATTCTTCTTGAGGTTCGCTCGTTGAAGGACAAGAAAACCGGTTATAAAAAACAAAGACATAAACACCATACTATAACGCATACTACCGGTTATCTGATCAATAAATCCGTAGGATAAGGAACCAATAACTATGGCCAATTTTTCGGTTATATCATAAAAGCTAAAATAAGAAGCGGTATCCTTTGTTTCTTTAGGGATCAACTTGGAATAGGTTGATCTGGACATGGACTGAATACCTCCCATGACAAATCCCAGAAAGGCGGCAAGGGTGTAAAACGAGATCTTATCCTGCATAAAGTAGCCGGAAATACAGATAAAGATCCAGATTAGAAGCGTAGTACTGATCGCAAACCCGTTCCCTTTTAACTTCGATAACCAGGCAAAAAAGAAAGCACCTCCAATGGCGAGTATTTGCAGTATCAGTACAATCAGAATCATTTCATCAGCGCCCATGCCAATTTCTTTATCCGCAAACAACGGAGCTAAAAGCATAACCGTTTGGACGCCCATACTGAATAGGAAAAATGAATAGAGAAATCTTTTCATCACTCTTTTGTCCTTAATAACCGCCCATACCTTTTTAAGTTCCCGCGTTCCGTTTCCCAATATTTGCATAGTAATAGACTTATCGCTTTTATGGTCCTGTAAATAATAAAAAGCAATTTGCGCAAACCCCAACCACCAAACACCTACCAGAATAAATCCAAAACGAGTAGCCGAACTACCATCCTGAAATCCAAAAAGCTCGTATTTCTGGTATAGGAACAAATTTATGATTAGTAGTATGACACTTCCTACGTAGCCCATTGCAAATCCTCTTGCGCTTACACTATCCATTTTATCCTTTGTAGCTACCTCGGGTAAAAATCCATTATAAAACACTAATGACCCTGCGAAACCAATACTCGCAAGCACTGAACAGGCTATACCGTATTCTACATTTTCTCCCGTAAAAAAATAAAGGCCAATACAGGCAAAAGAGCCAACATAGGTAAAAAACTGCATAAATTTCTTCTTTAACCCTCCGTAATCAGCAATTCCTGACAATACAGGTGATATGAATACGATCACCAAAAAAGACATAGAAATGGCGTAGGAATAGAGTACTGAATTCTTAATTTTAATTCCAAAAAACTCCACCATCTCGCCTCCAAAAGCTGCCTGGGTTGTTCCCAAATAATATATTGGAAAAATGGCCGTAGTCACGATCAGGTTGTACACCGAATTCGCCCAATCAAATGAAGCCCATGCATTGATTAATTTTGAGTTGTTTTTTTCCAACATAGTTATTGAATTAATAAAGTCTTTAATTAAATTTTCGTCAATATACCTAAAAAATAACAGGATTGTCTCTAAGATCGAAATCCTTCGATTTTAATATATCTTCAATTCAATCTGGTTCACAATCCTGCTCCTGCCTTTTCTTCTATTCTTCTATTCCTCAACACTTTCCTCAATACCTTCTATAAAGGCCTTGTCTCTCGTGTTTTTTTGTACTGCGATCGCTGCAAACAAACTCAAGGTATAAGACATTGCATAAAACCCCTTTTCACTTAACCACAAATCGGCATTCCACAGTCCAATAATTAGCAGCAAAATCGCACTTAATACAGATACCCAACTAATTCCATAATACATATCTGTAACTTGTAATCCTTCTAACCGATCCCGGACACTTTTTTGAACCGAGACAGCCGAAAATAAACCAAAAAGTAAGATCGTAAAATAATAGCCCTGTTCATTGAGCATCATATCCGAATTCCAAAGACCAGTGCAATAACAAATGACACCAGCTAAAAGTGCGATCCAAGATGCGCCGATAAAGGCCGGAGTAGGTTTCTGATCAAAGGTTTTAACTTCTTTACTCTTTAAT
>CAZWPZ010000087.1:0-12940 GCA_964636005.1 uncultured Eudoraea sp. | reverse complement strand
AAGGTGGTAAGGGTCTTTCCCCTACGGTAAGTTTTCTGACAGGTGCCTATACCAGTAATAAAACCTGGTTTTTGGGCGGGGGACATTCTGGTTCTTATTTGAACGACAGGATTCGATATTTAGGAGTCTTGGCCTATATTTCTGCCAATCTGACCTTTTATGAAACGCAACTCAGTAATAATTCCAGAGAACAGTTATTCAATATGAAGGGATTTCTACTTCTTCAGGAACTATTATACCGAATAAAAAAGGAGATTCCTTTTTTTATGGGCTTTAACTACCTGTATTTTAACAATCAAATATCCTTCAATACCGGGATTAATCTTCCTGATTTTGAAGAATTCGGAATAGAGAATAATACCGCAGGCTTAAATGCTGTTTTCTTATATGATGGAATCGATAATTCGCTTTCCCCAACTAAAGGAATAAAAACTACCTTTGAAATTGGCGCCTATGGCAAAGCTCTTGGTGGGGATTACAATTATGGTAATTTAGATTCAAGAACCTATTTCTTTACCCCTTTAAGTAACAGCGTCTTTTCCGGATTCCGATTGCAAGTCGCTTCTAAATGGGGAGACGTCCCATTTTTTGAACTTCCCTATATTTCGCTGCGAGGTATTCCTGCACTTCGCTACCAAAGCAACAATATATACACGGTAGAAACTGAATGGCGTTGGAATTTTGTTAATAGATGGAGTGTTGTTGGTTTTGTTGGAGCTGGCGAAGCCCTGGAAAATTATAGTGATATGTTTAAAGATGTCAAGATTGCAGGAGGTACCGGGTTCCGATATCTTCTCGCAGAACAATATGGACTCCAGGTCGGCGTAGATGTTTCCAGAGGACCTGAAATTTGGGCCTGGAACCTTACCGTAGGTAGTAATTGGTTCAGGTAATCTCTTGCCGAACTTCTTTTTATTTGTCCTTCTTCTTTAAAAAATTAGGTTTAACTACTAATTGTACCCATGCCCAATTTTGTATATCTGCGGCATCCGCTTTGGCGACGCCCTTTAATTCGTACATTCCATCGTTTGGAAACATCTGAGAATATCCAAAAGCCAGGGCATAATTTTTATGTTTTAGAGAATACACAATATCTACTTCAGTCCCTAATGCCTTCTCACCGCTTGGCAGAGCCTTTTCACCACTAAAGTTCAGAAGCTTTACCAAGAGGCCGGATCGCTTTGAAAGTGTCAGTTTTGTATGGACATGGAAGTCGACCAAACCTACAGAATTTGCATGATTGCCTACATAGAAATAATCCATAAATCCATTAAACTTATGATTCGTGCCATATAAAGGAAAGAAAGCCTCGGTCTGCTGTTCCGTTGTGCCATCATTACCACTTATGACTTCAGATCCTGCGCCCAATACAACCGTTTCGGATAGTTTGAACGACATATCCAAACCAAGTAAAAAAGCATTTTTTACTTTCAACCTGTTTTGTCTCTCCCCAGTTTGAAAATATCCGTTAAAGAAGGCATTAAAAATACCTTTCTTGTAGCGCATGTGGGTTCCAAGGGTTGCCAGATTACTCAAACCATCTGCAACGCGCTCCTCTCCTTCTAACCTGAAATTTTGAAAGCCGTTATTTAAAATAAGTGCACTTGCAGAAAAGGTGTTCCACGAATGCTTTACGTGCAACATTTGCATCGTCTTATAAGTAAATAGACCTAGGGTATTAAATGTGGTGCCTTGGGATTGAAAGCCATTAGGATTACCTGTCGTAGTACTAAAATCCTGATTAAAGGCAAGGGCCATATCTGCCTTAAAAGAACTTTTACTATAGGTGATAAGGGCAGCATCATGATTCCTTGCCTGCATAGCCCAATCTACTCCTCCAAGAATACGTTCATCATCATAAACGAGTTGCTGGCGCCCTACCTTGGTAGTAAGACTTTCTGTTATCTTAAACGCAGCCCATGCTTCAAATACAGAAAAAGAATTATTGCTATCTTCTGGCTTTAACTGCCTGTTTTCACCCCAAACCAGAACATCTTGTAGACTAAAATAAAACTTAACAGTCTCGAATTCATATCCGCCATTTAAACGAAACCGAGTCGCTATGGAAAATCCAGGGTCTGCATCCTTTGGTATAATACTACCAAACCCATGTCTGTATTCCGTTCTTGGTTTAAATTCTCCTGTAAAAGTAAATTGAGCCGTACCCAAACTGGTGAACAAAACCATGGAGAGCACGATTAAAAGTTGTTTTTGCATGTAAGACATTTTTTGTGGTTACTAATGAGTTTCTTCCTTGTTGGTTCCCCAATAAAAAGGATGCCCAGGATTTTAGTCAGCTAAACTACGTATTATAATACGTATTTATACTTATTTAATAAATAAAAGAATTGAACCGCTTTATTTTTGTCAGGACGACAAATAGGGAATGTAAATTTTTAGGTATTTCTAATTTAAAGAGAAGATTTTGCAGGATTAGCAACCATAAGCATCCTTAAAATGTAATACCGCTCTTTAATATCATTACATATTCTTTGCATTGTCGGCTCTTCCTGAAGATGCGAATATGCCTATATATAGCTTTAAAAGATGATTTATTTAGGAGACCCCGTAGTTTACTCTCCCTATTATGTTTTTGTGATTGGGAATAATTTGCGCAAGAGTTTTTGTCTTAACTTTTGGAATTAAGAATTCACAAAAACACCTTTGTAATGAAGCAAATGGCTTTAGCAAAACCACAGAGTAGTGCAAAATAACATTACGTATTTATACGTATTTTTAAAAAAACCTGTGAGCTTGGTTTGCGTAGCTGTTTGTTCTTAAAACCTATATCTTAAACCTAAAATACCATACATATGCCTCTCATTTGGAACTACTTTCCCATGGGTTATTATGTGCTTAAAACTAATTCCATAACGTTTTCCACTAATATAGACTCCGTTGGTAATCGTACTGTGAAAATTACTAATACTATCTGAGGCATATTCGTATTTAGGACCAAAGATATTTCCTTGGGCTGTGGCATTGTAAGCAGCAATAGTTCCCGAAACACTACTCATAAAATATATCTCTCTTAGTGGTATTTCTGCCAGAATATCATTGTTAAATCCGGTTGATGTCGCAATAGCATTAAACTTACCTATTCTCACTCCTATGGTAGGTGTAAAATCAATATACAGATTCCCCAACCTAGCCTCCGATGCTGCAAAAACATCAACTAAACTAGCGTTTGGTGTTAGGTCGTAGGTGAGTTTTAGGTTGAAATTGGCAATTAATTGGTTTGGCAATTGATATTTCCAGCCTTCCACCAAACCACTGGTTGGAAGCTTGGCGTGGATCCAGTTTTGAATCTCGGCTGCACCTGAGGCTGGCCCCATTACACCCAGTAAGAGCTCTGATCGAAGATAGTATCGGTCAAAGGTGTAATTAGCTCCGAGGACCCCAAATAATAAGCCTGCAAAAGGTCTCTCGAATTGGAAGTCTTCGTCTAAAACTTCTTCCTCAGGATAGGATTTCTCCGTGGGGGTATACCCTTCGGAGCGTAATTCTAGGTCAAAAAAATAATTCTTTTTCTTCGAAAGTATTCTCTCTAATCCCAAAAAACTATCGGACCTAAAATAGAATTTAGCACCTATCCCGAAGGTATAGTAGCGATCCAGATTTTCCCAAATGGCCAGAGCGTCATTATCTGTAGACAGTTCTATTGCATATTTGAAGGTATTTTTTTCTTGTGCTGTTATCCTATTAAAAAGGCAACATCCCAGTAAAATGACTAGGTGTACCACAGAATTGATCCCTGTCCATCTTTTCATTATGCAAAAATAGGTCATCCTTGCAGTTATACGGCTATTGCAAGGGATTTTCTTCGCAACTAAACTAAAAACATCAATGAGGTAAACAGCTCACAAAAGTTGGCCAAAACCAAGCACTATATTTTGGAAAAAAGCACCAAATCAGTTAGTTGATTTTCGCGGATAATCGATTTATCTTAGATACCGAAAAGCTTGCTTAAAATTTCTCTATATAGTTTACCTTTGTCAAGGTACAGACACCTAAATTAGTATTGATACGAATGAAGAAATCATATATATTTTTAATCCTCGTCATTGGCATTTTGTTTTATGGGCATGGTCAGAATGTAAGCCAGAATAATGGCTCAGAACAATTAAACGAGGGAAGGTTTCGAATTCTTCAGATTTCGGGACATACAGGGGGCCATCTGTATACCGGACAGACGCTTACCAATAAGTTAGCAGGATATGGAGCCTTAACTGGTCGTTTTGGTTGGCAAAGCAAAGATGAAGAAATTTGGGGACCATATGGGTTTCCTACTTATGGTATCGGATGGTATGCAGGATTTGTTGGGGATCCGGAAATATTTGGAAACCCAAATGCTCTTTTTGGCTTTATGCGTTTCCCTATAAGCAAGCCCCATCGAAAAAATGTTTTTGCCATTGAACCTCAATTTGGGCTTACTTATAATCTAAACCCTTTTGATCCTGCGAACAACCCTCTTAATGATGCTATTGGAGGCAGAATGGCGGTTTACTTTGCTTTAAATTTTGGATGGTCCTATAAATGGACACGAGAAATGGATCTGACTTATGGGATTGATTTTACTCATTTTTCAAACGGTAGAACATATACCCCAAATTATGGTCTCAATATGTTCGGAATAAATCTGGGACTCCGGTATCATTTTAATGCAGATCAGCACAAAGTTGACAACAGTACCTACCCAAATACACTATTGCAGTCCCGATATCAAAGGAAAAGAAAGACTCCAAACTACAAAGTACCTGATAATCAGAGTGTTAATGTTTATTTAGCCTTAGGTACCGTACAAAGTGTACAAGATGCAGGTACCAAAACCAGATATGGGATATTCTCCAGTGTCGTGGATTACCAGTACAAGTTCAATAATATGCACGGAATTACTGGGGGCGTAGATTATATGGTAGACAATAGCTTGGCCAAAGACAATCCTTCGGATCCGGAAAAATATATGGTCGGACTTCACGCTGGTTACGATTTTATGTTTTGGAGAATGACGGTAGGAGTTCAGTTAGGTGGGTATCTTACGGATAACCGAGATAAAACGTCCTATTATACAAGACCCTATATTAGGTATGATATTAGCAAAAGACTCTTTGCCCAGGTCGGTCTTAAAACCGACGGTTTTGCTGCAGATTGGGTTGAATGGGGATTTGGTGTACGTCCCTTTAAATGGTAGTTTCCCGCTGATGTCTATTGGCAGGACGCCATCGCTGGATGTTGCCTATTTAGCACATTAGATACAAGGAACCAGTACTTTTTTTCATAACCGTACATCAGAATACTATAACCACTGACCAAAAGAATTTGGCTGTATGGTCTAGGGCTTTGATTTCAATGGCTACAAATTAGAAAAATCCAAAACTAGCGTACGACTACTACATCTCTATCGTAAAGGAATTGGACACATTCTGTAAAATTATTTTACACTACTACTGTCTTAGATGCACCACAACTAGCACAAATTACTGACAAACAAATACTTATGGTTTTGGCATAAATATGGGTGAAACATTATCGACTTCAATAATTAGACCATCTCAAGCTGATGCAGGAGTCGACATTCAATCAAAAAATGGAATAATGTTTAAGAACTATCTAAAAATTGCCTGGAGAAATGTGATCAAAAACAAGGGGTATGCAGCCATAAACATCGGTGGTCTGGCCATAGGTCTGGCTTGCTGTCTGATGATTACCCTTTACGTTAAAAATGAGTACTCTTTTGACAGGTATCACGAGAAAGGAGATCATATCTATAGGGTGGTCCACCACAGAAATTCGGACGACCTTGCCGATAGCTGGATATGGGGCAATGCGCCAGTTGGTAAGGCTTTAAAAGAAGACTTCCCGGAAGTTATCGAAAAGGTACAATTTTCTGGTCGCTCCGATATTCTGCTAAAACACGGAGAAAACGCTTTCCAGGAAGGCGACACCTTTTACGCAGATCCCTCTGTTTTTAGTGTTTTCAGCTGGCCCCTGGTATCCGGAGATACAGCTACAGCCCTGGAAGTTCCCTATTCTATTGTACTAACAGAAACTGCAGCTAAGAAATATTTTGGCAATGAGGATCCTCTGGGAAAATCTATAGAAGGTACGGGCGGAAGAGCAAATGATGGCACCTATACCGTTACAGGAATCATGAAAGATATTCCTGCTAATTCCCATTTCCGTTTTGATGTACTTATGTCTATGAGTAGTTTCGAACAAACACGTCCGGGTGTATTTGATGCCTGGGGATATGTGGATTTTTACACCTACTTTCTGGTTGCCGATAATTTTGATCCCATAGCTTTTCAAGAGAAAGTACCTGCATTTTTAGACCGACATATTGATCCTGCCGACAGAGAAGCCTACTATTACGATATTAGCTTTGAATCGCTTAATGAGGTATATCTGCAATCTAAGGCAGCCAGACAACCGGGAGTTACTGGAAGTCTCACAAACATCTATATCTTTATCTTGATTGGAATCTTTATTTTGATAGTAGCTTCCATAAACTTTATGAATCTGGCAACCGCAAGAAGTCTGGAAAGAGCTAAAGAAGTAGGGATCAGAAAAGTTATTGGTGCAGATCGCAAAAGGCTAATCTATCAATTTCTCGGAGAATCCCTTATTCTAGTGCTTATAGCATCTATTCTTGGACTTTTGATCGCTTTCTACACCTTACCATGGATTGGAGACATCACTGGAAAAAATCTAGTCCGGGCAGACCTTGTCAAACCTTCCATATTGTTTTTATTTTTAGGTATGGCAGCCGTTACTGGCTTGATATCAGGAAGCTACCCTGCATTTGTACTTTCAAGTTTTAAACCGGCACGTGTTTTAAAAGGTGTATTTAAAACTTCCCACCACGGAGCAAACTTGCGAAAGGGATTGGTTGTCTTTCAATTTAGTCTCTCTATAGCTTTAATCGCAAGCACTGTACTAGTATATCATCAACTCGATTTTATGAAAAGTAAGGACCTCGGGTTCGACAGAGAACAACAGATGATACTGGACTTTAATTGGGACGGTTATGTATTGGGTAACGTAGAGCGAATAAAGAAAGACTTTTTAGATCATCCTGACGTAACATCCGTATCTGTTTCGAGAACCGTACCTGGAACACATTTTCCTGCTGCCGGTACCGAAATTGAAACCTATGAAGGTCCAATGGAACATTTTGAGCCCTTTATTTTTGAAGTAGATGCAAATTTCATAACGCATTTCGATATGAAATTGGTGGCGGGCAGATCTTTTTCACCAGACTTCCCTGCCGATAGTATTTCCTCACTTGTTATTAATGAAGCAGCAGCAAGAGATTTTGGATACTCGGATCCCGAAGCAATTCTGGGCAAAAAATTTGAGCAATGGGGAAGAACGGGAACCATAATTGGTGTGGTAGAAGACTTTAACTATTTATCCTTGCATCAACAGGTAGCACCCTTAACCATAAGGCAGGTGCCGTATGGACGCTATATCTCCTTAAAACTCAACTCGAACGACTATCAAAGAACCATTAGCGAAATAGAGCGCAAATGGAAGGAAATTATCCCGCATAGACCTTTCTTATTCGGCTTCTTAGACGAGTCCTTTAACGAACAGTATGCCGCCGACACCAGGTTTACCCAGTTATTTACGCTCTTTTCTTTTCTGGCTATTTTTATCGCCTGTCTGGGACTACTCGGACTCGCAACCAATAGCGCTATGCAACGCACTCGTGAAATTGGAATCCGAAAGGTTCTTGGAGCCAAAGTCTCGAGTATAATAACACTTCTATCCACCGATTTCTTAAAGCTGGTTTTCACTGCAATAATTATAGCCATACCTTTTTCCTGGTTTGCTATGACTAAATGGCTGGAAGACTTTGCCTATAGCGTTGAAATTAAATGGTGGGTGTTTGGTATTGCCGGTGTGATTGCAATTGTCATCGCTACATTAACCATTAGTTTTCATGCCATCAAAGCAGCGGTAGCAAACCCTGTAAATAGTTTACGCAGGGAATAAGCCTGTTTTCATATTCAAGAGAAAACAAATTCAGATGCTGCATTAGAATAGTATTGCTTCTTTTCAAGCAACCGATCAGTTATGTACGGTATCAAAATATTTCGACCAATCTTCTAAGAATACAATCCTAGACTCCGTCTGATGTAAAATGCAACATTTGATTTGTATATTAGTACGAATCGTATTATATTTACAGTACGAATCGTATCATTATGAGCAAAAACACTAACCCAACCCTATTAGATTACGCAATTCTAGGTCTTATACAAAATACCGCGATGACTGGATATCGCATCCGTAAAGCATTTGAAGAAACGGCCTTAGGAAATTATAGCAGTAGTCCTGGAACTATCTATCCAGCATTAAAGCGTATGGAGAAATTACAATTAGTTCGTAAGGTCGCCTTAGACAACAGTAAAAAAGCATTGTTTGAAATCTCTCCCTCTGGAATTGCATCCCTAAAAGCTTGGTTAACAAGGCCCGTTACCAAAGAAGATGCCGAGAAAAAAGTAGATGAACTCCTTTTGCGTTTTGCGTTTATGGAAACGTTGGCAGCCCCAGAACAAAAGATTCATTTTCTGACTTCCTTTAAGGACAAACTCGTGATCTATACAAGAGAACTGGCTCACTATTTAGATCAAGAATCAGAGAAGATGCCCTTACACGGAAGGCTGGCGGTAGAGCATGGTATAGCATCAAAGAAGGCTACCATAAAATGGTGCACAAAAGTTATGTCTGAACTAAAACAACACAAAAAATGAAAGCAAAGTTCTATTATAGAATAGGCATAAGCGCTCTGGTTCTAACCACTATAGGTCTTATTTTTGACTCTCTATTTCATCCAAATTTTTATCTTGAATATAACAAGTTCCCTTGGTATCTTCTTTCTAATTTTCTAAGTGTTTTGGCCTTAGGTTACTACGTTTATCACTCTAGTCTTAAAAGATTCCGACTGGTCCTTGTAGTATTTACAATCTACTTTTTTATTGGATTTTTGAATTTATCCATTGAGGCCTTTATCTTTAATGTAACGGACAGATCAAAAACCATTGAGGAAATAATCAAGGGGTTCTTCGTTTCTTTGTTATTTGCCCCTATTTTTGTCTACCTTCTAACCCAATGGCTTGGTCAACGTAATACAATAAAGCGCAAGTCAAGGTCCGTTTTGTCTTGGGTTTGGAGAATGGGTGTAGGAGTATTTTTATACGTACTATTTTACCTTATTGCTGGTATGGTTTTGCAGAGTTCCTATCCAGAATTAATGGAATTCTATGACAACAAGTTACCTTCTATCAGACTAATGATTGGCACCCAATTTCCCAGAGGACTTTTATTTGTCATAATTGCAATTACCATTCTTAGAACCTCTACCCTTTCCAATTTTAGAAATGCCTTATTAATCGGCTTCCTCTTTTCCATACTGGGAGCTATAGCCCCACTTGTACCTCCAAGTGAATTAATGCCGGTTAACATCAGGTTCGTTCACGGTATCGAAGTTGGTATTTCTAACTTCTTATACGGCGTCGTATTAGGGTACTTACTGAAGCAAAATAAACAAGAAGTATAATTAGCTCGCACAAGTCTGAGGATCTCAAGACAGGTAATGCGAGAGGAATAATCGTTCTATCAGCTTCCCAGTTAAAAACAACTAACATTCATTTCCCTAGAATTACGAATTCATACTAAATCTCATTATCTTGGAGATCAATTCCATTTTATGCAAAGAATTCTATTGAGCTTATTAGTTGTGGTTTTCCTCTTTGGCTGTCAACATAAGCAAAATAATACCTCCTCGGTATATCAGAGCAAGAACGATCTTTCGTTTCACATTCAATTTGGACAGGATTCCAAGACCGAGTCTTTTTTGCAAGACAGCGCTATTGTAGGAAGTGGAGCAAAAGTATCGCTGGCAAGAGTAGTTAACCTAAATGCCCTTGAAGTTAAGACAGCTCAGGAGTTTTCCGATGCCTTCCTCGATCTGGAAAAGCTGCTAGGCAGAGAAATAGATTTTAGTAAGGCACGATATCTCAAACTAAAACTCTTGGTGCCAAAAGCAAGTTGGATCACCGCCTTAAAATTTAATTTTAAGGATGCTCGGGGAAATTTTGGGGGATGCGACGAAATTGTAAATAATTTTTATGGCAATTACGATCAATGGGTAACCTACGTAGTAGATCTGCAGCACCATATTCCCTTATTTAAAAATTGGCATGGAGAAGATAATCCATTGCCCCAAACAAAATATTTGTCATTAAATCCATATAACGCCCACCAGGCAGATAGTTCAAGCATATATATTCATTCTCTCGAACTGAGTCAGGAATATCCATCGGGAGAATTCGAAGTTCCGTTGACACAACGTCCAGAAATTAGTCCAAACCTCCCCTACACCATAACATTCGATGAGGAAGTACTTCTCAGAAAACAAATGGCCATAAGAGCCTTTGAATCGACCTACCAAGCCATGGCCAAAAACGTTGGTGGGAATAAAACAATGGCCATTCGATTAAAGGGAAAAGACTCTAATAAACACCTGGCTTTCCTTCCTATTCTGGATAAACTTACCGGGGACCCGGTAGATTTTACTAAAGTGAAGACTTTAAAGTTTTCCTACTACCTCACAGAAGATAGTGCTGATTTTGATGGTAGTATTTTGTATTTGGCCAATGAGCATTGGAAGGATGTCTTGGTTCACAAAAATATTTACGACGACTTTAAAAAAGGGGTATGGCAGGAAGTCCGTATTGACCTGTCTTCTCTAAACCTAGACACTATGGAAGGAAGCGAAGAAGTATTACCCAATGTCTATGAAATACGATTTGGATTAAACTACCGTCCAAACCAAAAAAATATAGAAATGTGGTTGGATAACTTTGGATGGGAATAAGGCAATGCGATAGGTTATATTGACAAATCAGAGTATCGCACGCTTTTAAACACACCGGTAAAAATGAAGTTATCCTTGTATAACCGCATTCCCGATATTATAATAGGAATTTATTTCCCTTATTCGTTCGTCATTCTCTATAACATACCATTCACAAACCTCCATGGACAATCCCGTCATGGCATTATTTTGTGAAAAGCGTACACAAATATTATTACCTTCCTTAATTTGTTGCAGTACACGGATTTTATTCCCAAGAAAATTCTCCTTGTTTTTTCTGACAATTTCCAGATACTTTTCTTTGGTTCTGATGGTTCCGAAGGGACTGGTATGACTAAAATCCTCTGTAATTGGCAATTCTTCAATTTTTCCGAATTCCCAACAAGCAAACCACTTGGCTACTACAGCATGTAATTTGAGCATAGTTTTAATTTTTAATAAAACAGGTATTTCTTGATAAACATTCTAAAATTGGCAAGAATGGAATTCCATAAGAGTATCTAAAGATAATAATAGATTTTTTGTTTAATTTTTTATATAATATATTAAACATTTTTATATCTTTATCAGGTAATAAAAAAGTATCGACGATGAAGACTATTGATCAAGCCAAAGGTCCAAAAACGACTAAAAAAGCAATAAACAATTCATTGTACAACATTTCCATCAATTCATTAGATGGCAAACAAATTGACCTATCCGAATTTAAGGGAAAAACAATTTTGTTTGTAAATGTTGCTTCCCAATGTGGCTTCACTTCTCAATATAAGGGTTTACAACAATTGAGTGACACCTACCCTGATGAATTAGTAGTAATTGGCTGTCCCTGCAATCAGTTTGGACAACAAGAACCTGGTGATGCTACACAGATACGCAGCTTTTGTACGAAAAACTTTGGTGTTACTTTCTTGCTTACGGAAAAACTAGACGTAAAGGGGCCTAAGCAGCACCCTTTATATTCCTGGTTAACCAAAGCAGAACGCAACGGCTTGAAATCCTCTAGTGTAAAATGGAATTTTCAAAAATACTTAGTGGATAAGGAAGGTAAACTGATCGATTATTACTATTCTTTGACCAAACCTCTCAGTAAAAAAATTACAAGGCATCTATAACCGTATTAAGTCGTGCAGGCCTTTCAAACCAGAGTCGATTTTGCCTTCCTTGCAACCACATTAAAGAAGAACTAGGTTATTTAAGAAGTACTTGATCTATTTTCAGTTTAAAACCTTCTGCTTTTTTATTTCCTATAAAAAAGGCTACTTCTTCTATAAACGCCCCTGAAAAGTAGGGCATGTCCAAATTGCGACCCCTTAAGGCAGGATACATCTCCTTCAAATTAATTTCGACGGTCTCCCAGTCGTTATTTGCTTTGAATTGCTTTATATAGGCGTAAGAATCAGAAGCCTGAGACTTAACTCTAAATTGGTAGGATTTTCCATCCCCCTTTATCCGTAATAGTATCTTAGAAAAAGACTTAGTATCTACTTTCTTGAAACGGTATCGAAGCATAGAGAAACCACCGTTGTTCTCTAAGGAGACGTCTCCAGTAAAGACGCCATTCCCCTTTTCATCCAATTGAAATGTTCCAGTAGATCTGCCTCCCATTACGTCGTCTGTAACAACTGTCCAGCCGCTTAGGTTGCTATTAATCGTAAAGTCGAATATTATCTGTGATGGAAGGTTCATTAGCATTAGAATTATTACAACAGTATTTAGCATTTTTAAGTTTAAATATAAGGATGTTATTCCTTGAAAATAGGACAAAAAACTATAGAATTGCGACAAATTATTCTTCTTTTAATAAACACTCTTAGCATATATTCCATTTAGTTAATCTTCCTAAATCCGTATCTATTGCTGCTATATACGTTCTTAAGTCATTCTAATAACACCAGAGCAACTAGCTTGCCAAGGACTACCTTATGTCAGTTTAAACTATTTAAGTAGTTTTCTCCATTTTCCAAATGCGCCTCTCTTTTCTCTTTCGACATTTTATCAAAGGTGTTGACCAGCATTCCAAGTCGGGGATTTTGAAGAAAAAAAGATCGATGTTTG
>CAZWPZ010000086.1:0-18658 GCA_964636005.1 uncultured Eudoraea sp. | reverse complement strand
GGGAGATACAACCAACTGGTGTAAAGACCAATATCTGCATTGCTAATTCCCAACTTTTTGTACATGATTACGGATACCGTAACAATCATAACAAAAGGCAAGCCCTGGGTAAAATAGAGAAAAGGAATCCACAACCAAGCCCGCTTATTTTTTTGTACCATGCTTATCGCGTTTTGTCTAAATGTATGATAATTGGTTCACTTTCCCTACGATAACCATCAGTAAAGGTGATTGCGAGGACACCTTTCTTGCTGAATAAGCCTTTCCCAACGGTAAACGAATTTTTGTCTTGCAAGGAGATTTTGGCAGCTAAGTTTTTAACGCTACACGGAGTATTCTGCTTTTTAATGCTGTATATATTGGCAAAGATTAGAGGACTATTGCCTTGATACTCAAGATGAATTCTGACGTAATTGTCTTTATCCTCCATTAAAGTAATCTGAGGTGTTTCTATTTTTTTTGAAGAACCGGTAGTACTTGGAACAAAGCTAGGTTTAGAATACAGATTACGTTGTAAATAATGTACTAGCTTTTCTCGATTTTCTATAAGAGATTTGGCACTAAAAAAGACATTCCCTTTTACCTTGTCTAACTTTCTTCCCAGAGCAATTTGTTTCGGCAATTCACGAGTTTTATTCCATCTGTTGTCGCTGTTGTTATAGACCTTATATGCGCCATTTCCTAGATATAAGTTCGTATTCCCCACGTTTTTAACCCACCAATTTGCCAGAACTTTATGCGAGGCCACAGGAAGTTTTAAACTCCAATACAGTTGTGGTACAATATAATCTAACCAACCATTTTGCATCCATAATAAGGGATCTGCGTAAAGGTCGTCATAGGTGGTTTGTCCGGCTCTGGTAGCCGAGCCTCTGGGGTCTGTATCGTTATTTTTCCAAACGCCAAATGGACTAATGCCAAACTGTACCCAAGGCTTTTGCTTTTGTATGGTCTCGTAGGTGGCTTTTACCAAAGAATCAATATTTGCCCTACGCCAATCTCCTAAGTTTTGACCAGCCAAGGCGTATTTCTTATAGGTTAGGGAGTCATTAAAAACCTCATTCTCCACTCTGTAAGGGTAGAAGTAATCGTCAAAATGTACGCCATCAATATGGTAGTTGGTAACTACTTCCTCAATTATTTTGGTGAATTTTTCTTTGACTTCTGGAATTCCAGGATTGTAGTAATACTTTGAACCATAGGCCACCATCCATTCCGGGTGTTGGTAATAGTCGTGGTCATCTGATAAAACAGAGGTGTTTTGACTAACTGTTGCTCGGTAAGGATTAAACCAAGCATGGAATTCGAAGCCCCAGATATGGGCTTCACGAATCATCCAGTTCAATGGATCTTCATCGCTATCGAGAGCAGTGCCTTCTTTGCCTGTTAAAAATCTAGACCAGGGTGCTAGGTCTGTTGGATATAGGGCATCACCAGCGGTACGAACTTGTACAATTACGGCATTGAAGTTCAGTCTTTTATAAAACTGTAAAAGCGAAGTGAATTCAATTTTCTTTTTGTCCCAGCTCGCGTCTGCTTGCTTTGGCCAATCTATATTGGCAACTGTTGCTATCCAAACTCCTCTGAATTCTTCTTTAGGCCAATACTTCTTAGATTGTTGTGCCTGGCAGGAAACCAGAACTACTAAAAAAAGAAAGAAGGTGTTTTTTAGCATTATAAGAAAATCATTACCCCAGAAATAAATAAGGAAAATCTGAGGTAATGATTAATAGATTTAGACATTAAACTTATATCGGACAAAGCCTTCCATAGCCTCGTATTCTGCCATTCCGAGAGCATTGTACTTTCTTGCGGTTTCCGTATTGCGTTGTTCGGCTCTTTGCCAAAACTCTCTCTCGTCATTTCCTGGAAACATGGCGGCATCTTTTTGCGATTGATGCTTAAAAATAGCATTCTTTTTTCGCTCCATATCCATTGGTCCAATGGGTACTGTCATTTCCATATCTGCAATATCCCATTCTTGCCATGCACCTCTATAGAGCCACACATAACAATCGTCTATCCATTTTACGCCTTCTTCCACACATTTATCTAAGGCAGCATAAATGATATCTAAACACACTCTGTGTGTTCCATGTGGGTCTGATAGGTCCCCAGCAGCAAATATTTGGTGTGGTTTGACCTTGTTTAAAAGATCGTACGTAAGTTGTACGTCTTCCTCGGAAAATGGCTTCTTTTTTACGGTCCCAGTTTCATAAAAAGGCAGATTCTGGAAATGTGCATTTTCTTCTTCCACACCACAATACCTACATGCAGCAAGAGCTTCTCCCTTTCTTATAAGACCTTTGAATCTTTGAATTTCAGGACTATCTACCTGCCCTGGTTTCTTGTCTTTTAGAAATGCTCTTACTTTGACCACTTGTTCGGTAAGTCCGGAATTGCTTTTGGCGGCTTCTGAGGCAAAGTCTAAAAAGCGTATTACTTCATCATCAAAAACAGCAATATTACCAGAAGTTTGGTAGGCGACATGTACCTCGTGTCCCTGATCAACCAGACGCAAAAGCGTACCTCCCATCGATATTACATCATCATCCGGGTGTGGACTAAAGATCAGGGAAGTTTTTGGATACGGATCTTTTCTCTC
The DNA here is from genome assembly GCA_964636005.1 of uncultured Eudoraea sp. Lineage (GTDB taxonomy): Bacteria > Bacteroidota > Bacteroidia > Flavobacteriales > Flavobacteriaceae > Eudoraea. Next base: position 16,053 of record CAZWPZ010000086.1, on the reverse strand, counting down.
TGGTCTTTGACTGTCATCTGCATTGGGTTTTCCACCAGGCCATCCTGTGATGGTGCGTTGTAATTGATTAAATACTCTAAGGTTTATATGCTCGGCAGAACCAATTTCGGCAATAAGATTTCCCATTCCATACTCATTGTAATCCTCATTGGTAAGTTTTAATACAGCTTTGTCTAATTCCTCAGATAGCCATATCGTAGCCCTTTTAATAAGGTTTTCATTCCAATCACATTCTGTAACTAACCAAGGCGTCTTTACTCTGGTCAGAGCAGAAGCAGCTGCATGATCAATTATAAAATCACAATTTGGATGGTTTTGAAGAAAGGTTGCAGGAACAGACTCTCGTATTGCCCCTTCAACAGCTTGGTTCACGATACCGGCTTTCCCTTCACCCCATGCCATCAAAATTATTCGTTTTGCTGCCATTATGCTACCTACCCCCATGGTGATGGCTTTTATAGGAACATTTTCTAATCCAAAGAAATCACTAGCAGCATCCAGGCGGGTAACACGGTCCAGTCTAACAATTCTGGTTACACTGTTTATGGATGATCCAGGCTCGTTAAAACCGATATGTCCGGTTCTACCTATTCCTAATACCTGAATATCTATTCCGCCAGCCTCTTCTATTTTTCGTTCATAATCTAAACAGAATTCCCTAACATCTTCTCTGTCTAGCGTGCCATCTGGGATATGAACATTACTCTTTTTTATGTCGATATGATCAAATAAATGTTCGTTCATAAAACGTACATAAGAGTGTATGGAATCTGGTTCCATAGGAAAGTACTCATCTAAATTAAAGGTGATTACGTTTTTAAAACTCAAACCATCTTCCTGATGAAACTTTACCAAGTATTCGTACATCTTTGTAGGTGTAGATCCCGTAGCTAACCCAAGGACAACATGTTTTCCTTGTTTTTGTCTTTGTTTGATGAGGTTTGCAATTTCTGTAGCAACATAGAAGGAGGCAGCTTCAGAACTGTCGTGAATCAGTGTGTTGATTTTTTCAAATTTACGAGATTCTTCATCCGTAACAACTTGAATCGAATTGGGCTGTGTAAGTGTTTCCGCCATTTTTTAGTGTGTATTAAGACTAATTGAGTTGCAAATATACATGTTTTTTTAAAAACAGCAAATAAAAGCATTAAAAAACGCATAAAAATGCAATAAATTAATTAAAAAATATTTAAACGGCATAAAACGGCATAAATTAAAAAGTAGTATCTTTGGCTTTTAAAGTGGAAATATATGCTCAAGGAAGAACGGCAGAGGGCTATTTTAAAGGAAGTAGAACGTCATAATCGGATATTATTAACGGATATAGCAGAAAAGCTTGATGTATCTATTGATACGGCCCGTCGTGACGTAAAAGAGCTGGATGCGAATAATAAACTAAAGAAAGTTCATGGGGGTGCTGTTTCTTTGGGCTTTACAAGTTTACCGAGTACTAGCACCAATATTTATGCCCAAAAGGAAAAAATACATATCGCGCGAAAAGCAATACAAATGCTGAAAAAAGACAGCGTTCTGTTTATTGATGGTGGAACTACCTGTTTGGAGTTAGTCAAGTTAATTCCTCCATCACTTTCACTCACTATTTTTACTTTTAGCCTCCCGGTTGCTTGGAAATTGCTAGAGTATCCCAATATTAAAGTGATTTTTATCGGAGGGGAGATTTCCCGTGAATCGCAAATATCTGTGGGTTCCTACACAGTACATCAGCTCGCACAGGTCCGATTTGATTATAGCTTTATAGGTACAGGTTATGTTGATGCACTACATGGACTTACAGATTTTGATTGGGAAATAGTACAAATAAAAAAGGCAGTGATACTCGCATCCAAAAAGACCGTACTTTTATGCATTTCCGAAAAATTGAACTCGCAGCATCAGTATAAAACCTGTGATATTAATGCAATTAACACTATGATTACGGAATTAGACCCGTCCAATAATTTGCTTAATCCCTATAGAAACCAAGAACTTTATTTATTATAATATGTCTGAATTTGTCAAAATAACCGAAAAACCATCCCATCACCAAGATCTTGAAAAACTAGATTCTCAGAGCATTCTTGTTAAAATGAACGAGGAAGATCAAAAAGTGGCACTAGCAGTAAAAGAAGTTATTCCGCAAATAGAACGTCTTGTTGAGGGTCTTGAAGAACGCTTTTACGACGGAGGCCGTTTGTTTTATATTGGTGCTGGCACTAGTGGGCGTCTGGGTATTTTAGACGCATCTGAAATTCCGCCAACCTTTGGAATGCCATATGATAGGGTGATTGGCCTTATTGCTGGAGGAGATACTGCTATTCGAAAAGCAGTTGAATTCGCAGAAGACGATATGGATCAGGCATGGAAAGACCTGGAGGAATATAGTATTACAGAGAAGGATGTTTTAGTTGGGATTGCTGCTTCGGGTACTACGCCCTATGTTCTAGGAGGTTTAGAAGAGGCGAAAAAAAGAGGGATACTCACAGCGGGCATTACAAATAATCCGGGCTCCCCTTTGGATACCTTGGCCGATATTTCTATTGCAATAAATGTAGGTCCTGAGTTTCTAACCGGAAGTACCCGAATGAAAAGTGGTACATCCCAAAAGCTTGTTTTGAATATGATAACTACTGCCTTGATGATTAGAATCGGCAGGGTTAAAGGCAACAAGATGGTCAATATGCAACTCAGTAACACCAAGTTAGTAGACAGGGGTACTCGTTATTTAATGGAGGGACTCAACCTATCTTATGAAAAAGCTGAAAAAGTATTATTGCAGTATGGTTCCGTTAAAAAGGCAATGGATGCACTAAAGCCATAAACCACAATTCAACTCTTTATAATAACAGTATTATTCTGCAATAAAGCACTGTTTTAAAGTGACTTACAGAATAAATCGTTACTAATACTTCAACAATTCAATAGAAACCAAAACTGGACTTGATAAACACTTCTAGTTCCTGTAGTATTAAGAAGACATTCAAAGGTGTTGCCGTTTTAATTTGGAATTAGTTTATAAATTCCTTTCCCTTCAACAGCTACATAAATGAAACCATCCGGACCTTGTTTTACGTTACGCACCCTACCGACATCTTCCATTAATTTCTCTCTGTAAACGACTTTATTACCTTCCATTTCTAACCGTTCCAAATATTGAAAAGCTAAAGATCCCACTAATAAATTGCCTTGCCATGCTGGGTATTTATCGGAGGTCACAAAGGTCATTCCGCTCGGGGCGATAGAAGGAACCCAATAATGTATGGGCTGCTCCATCCCGTCCATTTGTGTTTTATCCGTAATAGGAGTTCCGCTATAATTTATTCCGTAGGTGATTACTGGCCACCCATAATTGGCACCTTTTTTTATGATATTGATTTCATCTCCTCCTTGAGGTCCATGTTCATGAATCCAAATCTCGCCTGTATAGGGGTTTCTGACCATTCCCTGTGGATTTCTGTTACCGTAGGTATAGATTGCCTCTTTGGCACCCTGCGTTCCTATAAAGGGATTGTCCTGGGGTATGCTACCATCTGCATTTAGTCTGTAAACCTTGCCGCCATCGAGATCTAAATTTTGTGGATTTATGTCTCTTTCTCCTCTTTCTCCAATGGTGAAGAATAAATAACCCAAATCGTCAAATTCAATTCTAGAGCCAAAGTGTTGTCCTTTGGTGGTATTAGGTGCTGCTTTGTACAATACTTCTTTATTCGTCAAGGTATTATTTTCCAATTTTGCCCGCATTAAAGCCGTATGTCCACCTTTTTCACTTCCTTCTTCAGACGCATAAGTAATATAAAGCCAACCATTGGAAGCGTAGTCAGGGTGTAGTTGTATATCTAAAAGTCCACCTTGCCCTCTGTTGTAGACTTCAGGAACCCCGGAAATGACCGTTTTTATTCCATCCTTATAAAGGATCAATTCTCCAGCCTTTTCCGTCACTAAAATGGACCCATCCGGGAGGAATTCCATTCCCCAGGGAATCTCTAAATTTTCTATTATTAAATCCGCTGAAAAGGTGTTTTCTTTCGGTAATTGAACGTCATTATCTGCTTTTTGTCCGCAAGAAATATTGTTCATTACAACGAATATATACAATAGGATTATACTATTTTTCATGATCTAACGTTAAATTTTAAGAATAAGAACGGCCCCAATAGGCTAAAGATAAAGAGAATTTATAAGTATAAATAATTACGCTGTAGAATATACTGATCCCAAATCTAGAATATTCTTGCCATAACACGAATTAACCTATGCTCCCAAAAAAAACAAGGCAACTCTTGTATGCCGTGCTATTAGTAGCGCTATTTATTGTGGGTTCCTCGGCTATAGCAAAGTCAAACGTTTACGAGCTTATATCGGATATCTCTTCTCTTGAAGTTTTACCATCCTTGGGCAAACCTAGCGCAACGGTTGCAAATATAGAAACAGACCAGACCGAGTTTAATGAGACGGTTTTATCCCCACCGATGTTCATGACTATTATTCAAGGGGCGAATGAACAGGTAGTTTGTCCGAACGACGGTAGTACACTAGCTAAGTTTTTCTTATGTGGAACCAGCGATATCAGAACAATTTCACTAAGTCAGAGTGGTAGTACGTATCAGTGGCAAAAACTGGACCCAAACAGATGTGCTTTATCCGTTATAGACGATTGTGCCAACCCGGCTAATACTTGTTACGATACCGTGGGAAGTGGAGCAACCTATAATTTAGATTCTTCCGGAGAATTTCGTGTTCGGGTAGATGGTGGGCAATATTATTACTTTAAATCTTCTTTAAATCCTTTAGATCCACAGCTTATTAAGGAAGATATTATTTGTGGCAATCCAGGTAGGGTAGAAGTTACCAATGTACCAGCCGGATACGAATACAGTCTTAACAATTCGAGCGGACCCTATCAGGATGATCCGTTTTTTGACATTACAAGTGCTGGGGACTACAATGTCTGGGTACGATTAAAAAATGTTTCAACCAGTGCTTGTTTATTTCCTTCAAATACGGTTAATGTCCAGGATCTTGATATTTCTGTGGAAGTTACGGCAAATGATATTCTTTGTCCTGGTGAATTAGGTAGTATAGATGTGCAGGTAACAGGTGTGCCGGGCTTTTATACCTATAGATTGATAAAATCTGGCGTAACGGTAGACACCTTTGGACCCAACTCGGCCAGCAGTTATACCTTTGCGAATGTAAGTCCGGGAGATTATAGTGTACGGGTCGAAACGAATAGATGTAATGAACTGGTTACCTTAGATACCAGTGGGGATCCTATTGCTATAGGAAGTGGAATTAGTCCTTTGGCCGTTTCAGCAACGGCTTCCGATAGTTTTGGTTGTGGGGCCTCGTCTGTAGATGTTACCATAAATACTACTGGGGGTACTGCTCCATATCGCTACAGTTTAGACGGTGGGACCAATTTTAGCAGTACCTATACGTCTTCTGTGGATTTTACCGTTACCACTGCCGGGACTTACAATATTCTTGTTGAAGACTTTAATGGATGTACAAGAACGGCAAATATTGATGTGGAAGATCTGCCTCCACCAGTGTTTACCATCTCAACGGAAGATGCCAATTGTGGAGGAATTAGTGATGGTAGAATTACAGTAAATGTCACCAACGGATTTGGTTACAATCTTGAATACAGTATAGACAATGGCTCTAACTTTCAGAATAGTAATGTTTTTAATGGACTAACCCCGGGTAGTTTTGACGTAGTTATCAGGTACCAACAAGACGCTTTTGTATGTACTACTCCTGCGTCTACGGAGACTGTAGGTACACCTTCGAGTATAACTGCAACAGCGAACGCCGACAGTGTTCCGACCTGTTTAAATGAAAATGGGGGGCAGATAAGTATATCCGGAGTATCCGGAGGAACAGGGCCTTATGATTATAGTATTGGTGCTGGATTTAGTCCGACTACCGTCTTTACCAACCTGGGAGTAGGTACCTATGTGCCACAGATACGAGATGCCAATGGTTGCGTAGAAACGCTGGCACCTATTGTTTTCAATGCATTGGATAAACCTACGGATTTAGATTTCTCTATTTCCAGTATTAATTGTTTAAGTGGTACAGCTTCGGTTACCGTTGCTGCAACTGGTGGAAGTGCTCCTTACACCTATGAAATCATAGCGCCTGCGGGTAGTGCCATTAACAATGGGAATAATCCGGTATTTACGGGATTAGGTTTAGGAACCTATAGTTTCAGAGTTACCGACAATGCCGGATGTAGTTATGACGAGGCCTTTGCGATAACGGATATTAGTTCTATTGGTGTACAGGCACAGGCAACCACAGTAGTAACTTGTGTTGGTGATAGTGACGGCGCTGGAAGATACCTTGTAGATGGTTTTGCCACAACCTATAGCTATCAAATTAATGGAGGACCTATAACAACTGGTGAGTCTGCAGGGATGATTCCTCTTACAGGTTTATCGGCAGGAACGTACACTATTACGGTTACGGATGAGGACACCAATTGTACAGATACCGCAGATTTGATCATACAAGAACCTTCTACCGCATTTGCCATCAGTAGCTTAAATGTGACAGCCATGAGTTGTCAGAACAATAATGTTGGTAGGGTTGTAATAAATACCGTTGGAGGTTGGGGTGGTAATCGATATACACTAACACAGCCTAACGGAACTACCAGAGGTCCAAAAAATGGCCGAACCTTTAGTAACCTTACTCAGGATGGATTGTATCAGGTCAGTGTTACAGATGCCAATGGCTGTACTGTAACCGATAGTTTTACCCTAACATCATTGAGTTCTCCTACGATAAGTCTGGATGCCGCTGCGTCTGATTTCTGTTATGACAATGTGGATGCCGCCACCTTAGCCGTGAATGCCTCAGGAGGTTTAGCTCCCTATCAATATAGAATAAATGGAGGTCCTTTGGTGGGTAGTGGTGTTTTTAATAACCTCACCCCTAATACCTATACTATTGAAGTAATAGATGCCAATGATTGTCGGGATAATCTTAGTATAACAATCGAACCACAAATAACTGCTAGTGGTACCACAATCAGAGAATTGAGTTGTGGAGGTCCTTCAGCACAAATACAAGTAAATATCACGGATGGCTATCCTTCCGGTGGCAATTATGATATATACGAGGTTAGTATAAACGGGGCTCCTTTTACCTCAGCCTCTAATCCAATTAGTGGAACGAGCTTTATTTACGACATTCCAAATGATGGAAGTATTACGCTTCCAACTACTTTTCAGTTTATGGTAAGTGACAGTGAAGGTTGTACTACACAGACTAATGTTATCACCATAATACCCCCAGAGAGTATAGTGGGTTCGGCAGTAGCTACAGATACAAGCTGTGGTGATGCCAATGGAATAATAGAGTTGGTGCCAGACACTAATTTTGGAGTGCCTCCTTATGAGTTTAGTAATGACAATGGGGCTACATTTAGTACACAAAATATTTTTTCTGGTTTTGCTCCAGGAACCTACAGCACCTTCGTTATCCGAGATAGTAGAGGATGTACAACTCCAGTGTTATCTGCTACAATTAATGGAAGCACGCCAATAGATGCTACGGCTTCGGCCAACAATGCGATCTGTTCTGCAGGAACGGTGGAAGGTTCCATAGATATTACTGCAGTAGCAAATGGTGTCGCTAACTATACCTACACGATATTAGATATTTCTGGAACTCCTGTGGCTACGGTAGGACCTACTCTAAGCACGGTTGTGAATGTACCTAACCTTATCCCAGGTACTTATACGGTTGTCACAACCGACGGTTCTGGATGTGAGGATAGAGATACGGTAACTATTACGCAAAATCAAATTGATTTGGTACCAGTTTCCACAACTACTCCTCCGGATTGTACTACGACTTTCACCTATATTGTGGATATTGTAGGAGGAACGGCTCCTTATCAGATAGGTTTGGTTGGAAGTGCCCTTACGGCGCCAAATGTAGATGTAGATACCCATGATTTTACCGGACAAATCTCCTATGGAACCACTTATTTCGTTGAGGTGGTTGATGCCTTAGGTTGCAGATACATTGAACAAATTGATCCTATTGCAGGGCCTTCTCCAATTGCAGTTACTGCCACTTCTACTACCGCCTCCTGTACGCCGGGTGGAAATGGTGAAATCAATTTTGAAGTTTCAGGAATTGGATCTCCTGCAGATATAACGATTCAATTACAAGATACCAATACCGGTTCTTTAGTAGGAGCGCCTATTGTGTTGACCAATGAAGCAATCCCTTATAATGGGTCTTTCTCTGCAGTGCCTCCAGGGAATTACCAAATTCTAGTCAATGACGACAATACCAGTTGTGATGCGAGTACTTTGGTGGATATAATTACGGATATCCCTGCCCTTATAGTAGACAATAACGAGCCTGCCAACTGTAATGTAGGTGCCTTAGTAACCGTCCGGGGAGCTGGAGGAACTCCGGGGTATTCTTTTGCTTATGTGCCCAACGGAGCGCCCGTGCCTTCGACTTTTAGTTCGCAAACCACCTTTGAAATATCCGGACCTTACCCAGCATTCTATGATTTCTATGTGGAAGATGCAAGTGGTTGTATTAGCTTCACTACGGTTGAGGTTACCGAAGATCCTGGTGTACCCACGCCTACAGTAGACGTAATTAACCAATGTACGGCTGTTGCGAATTATACGATAAACATGACTGCTCCTTTAAGCACGGGATCAGGATTACCAGATGAGACGTTTGAATACGACATAGGTGGTGGATATCAAAGTAGTCCGAATTTTACGGTTGCTAATCCTGGAGATTACACTATTACCGTTCGAGATGGTAATGGATGTACCAACACCGTTCTGGCAAGAGTATTTGATTTCTTCGCTATTACAGCCAATGCGACTACAGAGCCTACTTGTAATGCTGGTGATGGTGTAATTACGGTGAACACTACCGGGGGTAGTGGTAATTTCAGATTTGATCTGGACGATGGTATTAATCCAGTTGTGACGCAATTCAATGACCCCATATTCACCAATCTGGCTCCGGCGAATTACTCCATTCTTGTAACCGACCTAGATTCTAATACAGTGCCATTATGTACTGATTTGGTGAATGTAAATGTTACGGTAGTCAACAGTCCAGTAATAGCTGCTACACCTAAGAACGATATCACCTGTAATGGAGCTAATGATGGTAATATCAGTGTAGAATTGCAGCCGGGAACGGATACAGACGGGCCTTTTGAATATATTTTATACGACGGAGCAACCACTACTATTATTGCCGGACCACAGGCTGTCTCTAATTTTGATGACCTGAGCCCGGGAACCTATCAGGTTGAAGTGATTTCGGACAGAGGATGTACAGATCGTTCTGGGGATATTACTATAATAGAACCTACACCTTTATTAATAAATACAACAAACACCGAATTCACTTGTGATCCAAATAGTAATCGGTTTAATACTGCCACTATAACCGTTTATACGGATACCAATGGTGACGGTACAGGATCGGCGACGGGTACCCCAACCTATACCTACAGTATGAATGATGGTACACCAGCATTCGATGGAACTAACTTTCAAACCAGCAATGTATTTGAAGTTATAGATAATGGTACCAATCAAAGTATAATCATTACTGCAAGAGATCAGAATGGTTGTGAGGTAGTAGAAACTGTAAACATCAATGCTCCTGTTGGCCTTACTTTTAGTTTTAATGTGAATTCCATTACTTGTGATGCTTCAGGAACGGGAGTAAACCCAGGTTCTATTGATATTATTATCGATCAGGGCCCAGGAAACTATGAAGTGGAAATACTTCCTTTAGGATCAGAACCTGTGCGAACTTCCAGTGGAAGCAATACGGTAAATTGGCCAATAAGCACTCCTGGAGATTACATTTTTGCTGTTACCGATGTTGGAAATGCAGGATGTACTTATCTGACGCCTATTATTAATGTGCCCGACTTCAATACTATAGAAGCGGTGATAGCAGAGACCGAACCAGTCACCTGTTTTAATGGGAACGATGGAGAAATGAGCATTCAAATTAACAACTATTCCGGGGCATACAATTATGAGGTGTTCTCACGTGATAATACCGGAGTAGAGACAACTACCGGGGTAGTGGGTAGCTTTGATACCAGTGTAGCCGGGCAGAACCCGGGAACAATAACAGGCTTACCTGCTGGTAATTTAGTGGTCTATGTAGAGGCGCTGGATACACCATTCTGTGATGTAATTAGTAATGTGGCTACGGTGAGGCAGCCCGATAGGCCTCTAACAGTAACAATTGATCAGACAGCAGAGGTAACCTGTGCAGTACCAGGGTTAGGAGAAATCTTCATTACTGGCGATGGAGGATGGGGAACCTATGAATATCAGGTAATTGATCCGGATGGTATAACCATTGTTCAAGATTTTCCTAGTACCAATACCAGTATAAGTGGCTTGTCTGATGGTACCTACACTATTAATATTAGAGATTTAGAAGGGTGTATCGCCTCCAATACAATTGATTTAAGTCTACCCGTACCAATTTATGCGGATATTCAGATAACACAACCATTACAGTGTAATAATGATAATGATGGTATTATAGAAGTTTATAATATAAGTGGAGGTCAGGGGCCAGGAAACTATTTATACCAATTAAACAGAGTAACTGAAGGCACCAATAGTGGTCTGCAAACTACTACCAGTTTTGCGAACTTGTCTTCTGGAGAATATACCATCACCGTATTTGATGGATGGAACTGTAGTTATACAACCGTCCCTATAACTATTGAAGATCCTGAGGTTGTGGTAACAGAACTTGTAGAGCTATCTCCTCCGGGCTGTGGGGATATCGGGGTGATGGAACTTTCGGTTACCAATCCGGAACCTGGTGTGAGCTATTTTTATAGAAGATCAGGAACAACAGATCCGTTTTTACCATTAGATCCATTAGATCCAAATGCAATTTCGACCCAAATTACGGAAGATATCACACTCGATCCAGGACCATTCCAGTACGATGTACAAAACTCAAATGGATGTCCCTTTGAAAAATCGAATCAAATATCGCTTGATCCAGCTGCACCCTTAGTAATTGCACTAGATTTGGCTAATGCCACCATCAATTGTGCAGGGGAAGCAACAGGTATTATTAGATCAGAGGCCTTTGGTGGAATTGGAAACTATGTGTATACTTTATTGAACTCTGACGTACCGGCCTCTCCTTCTGGCAGCAATGTGGAAAGAGGAGCGCAGGCTTCTGGTATTTTCAGAGATTTAGGGCCTGGAACCTATTGGGTATTTGCTCAAAGTGGTGGCTGTACGGCTATATCTACTCCTATCACTATTGTAGATCCACCACCATTGGTACTTGACTATATCGAAGCAGTTCCTGTTAGTTGTTTCGGAGATACAGATGGTCAACTAATTATAGAAGCCAGTGGAGGAACAGGGATTATTAGATATTCCATTTCAGATCAATTAAGTGAATTTTTTGAAGGGGATGATCCTCTCAACCCAAACAGAAAAACATTTACCGATCTTACCCCAAGGTCTTATGAGGTAATTATTCAAGACGATCTGGGATGTACTATAACACAAACTGTAACTATTACTCAGCCGATGGAGTTGGTAGCTGGTATTGTCGATTCTACGCCTGAAACTTGTCTTGGTGATGGGGATGGAACAGTAACCTTAGATGTTACAGGGGGTACACCTCCATATGAGTTTGCATTGAATTCGTCTCATGATGCCGATTTTGCGCCAAATCCATCTCAATATTGGGATACCCTGGATGGAGGAGAAACCTACGTTATTTTTGTTAGAGATTCCCGTGGCTGTGAGACCAATGTTATAGTTCCTGTGGGAATTGGGGTAGAACTGATTGCTACACCTATAATACAATATGGATGTGATGGGATATTTCCAAATAGCACCGTTACCATAGAAATGGAAGATCCGGGTCAGTATTCCGACTTACTCTTTGCCTTAGATCCTGTGGATCCCACAGATGCTGTTACTGCCTTGGCTACCACGGAAAGAAGCTGGGGAGATCTTCTGGCAGGGGATTATACGGTTTATATCTACCATTCTAATGGCTGTACGACCTTCGTAGAATTTACTACAGAATCTTACGAACCGCTAACCCTGAATGCGATGAAAACCGGACCCAATGAGATTACGGCTACAGCAACAGGAGGATATGGAGGTTATGAGTTCTTCTTCCAAGATGAATCTTATGGAGACGTGAACGTTTATGAAACAAACCAGGACGCCATGGTGACCGTACGTGTAAGAGATGAAGGAGGTTGTGAGGCCATTGTCACGATTCCATTTGATTTTACTGGAATGTTAGAGATGCCTAACTTCTTTACGCCAGATGGAGACAATATGAACGAAGTATGGTTCCCAAGGAACAGAGAGTTCTTCCCAAATCTTGAAGTTAAAATATACGACCGTTATGGTAGGGTAGTAGCGGTTTTGGATCAGGTGTCTGCCTGGGATGGCAAATACGATGGAATGGAGTTGCCAACCGGAGATTATTGGTATGTTGTAAATGCCAATGATATGGAAAAACAACAATATGTAGGACACTTCACCTTATACAGATAAAGCATATTCGAGCTAATATGTTATGGCAGGGGGGCTGTAGGTTTAACTACAGCCTCTTTTTTTGAGTAATATCTTTAATTACTACTACCTTAATGGATGGTTATATAAATGGAAAAAGGAATCGAATTCTTTAAAATGCTTTTCTCATTCTTAAAATTTTTTGGTAAATCATGTGAAGATACTACTATGCTTGTTTCAAAGGACACAAAGTAAAAACTTAAGACTTCATAGCATTTAAACTGGCTGGCTGGCCCGCTTGAAACGTTGAGTTAATCCCATGTAATAGGAGATGGGGAAGGACGCCTTTTTTCTTCATTCGTGTATATGCCAAGGATCCCCTTCATAAAGGCGGAAGGAAATACACCCTCATGTATCTCGCCTTCCAAAACATCTAAATGAATTTTTAAATTGTTTATTCTTTTCATTTTAAGTGCATTTACAAGTAGATATAAATCGGTTACCATACCAAAACCATCTTCTTCTTCACCTACCGCAAAATATACTCTTGTGTTCTTTTTAAATAAATCTCCTTCCACATTAGATACTTGCTTCATGATGTACCGCTCGTGTCTTTCGTAGTTCCAGTCGTCCCACCATAGGGATGGACTAACTATAAGGTATCGGTTAAACAGCTCCGGTTTAGTAAGTAATATATGTGTTGCCCCTAATCCGCTCAATGACTGGCCAATGAGTACTCGATCAGATTCATAAGTATTGAAATAATCTTCTACAAAAGGAATAATCTCTTCGTTTAGTACCTTTATAAAAGCATCTGTACCACCAGAACCAATGTAGTCTGCTGGATTATTTGAAAGAAAATGACTTGTATCTGGAGGAGTAAATTTTGTTGGGGTATAGTCTCTTGTTCTATTTTCAGTTTTTGGGATGCCATCCGCTTCATCCGTGTAACCTATTCCAATGAAAAACGATGTAGGTATATAGTTGAAATATTCATAATTGGAGGTCATTGCCGCAGAAGGAACGAATAATCGCAATGGGTCTAGAAAATAGAAGCATGAGGGTTTTTCTCCATTTTCAGGGTCTCTTAATGGTTTACGTACATAGATCCTATAGTCTATTCCATTTGAAGCGGTTGGTAGATCAAACACAAGTACTTCAAAAGGATATTCAAAGGCTTTTGGTTCAATCTGTTGGGAATACAAATTCAATGTTAAAGCAACAAAAAATAGGGTTAAGTTTAATTTGATCATCCTAATTGTATTAATTTTCATAAAGACGGATGAAAATTTGTCATGTTGCATAGAAGTAAATTTTTCTTAACTACGATTACATTACAAATAATGGCTACAGATCTAATGCCTATCACCAGAATATAGTAGCTTGTTCACTTTTAATATTCTGATACTAAATTAATATCAAATATTTGCGGTTTGAAATGACTCGAAGAACCATTCATCTGGTGGAGTTTGGGCAGTCAATGTGGTACATGATTCCAGAAAGCAGTATTCAGTTATCAGGAAAGGGAATCTGGTCATTATTAAGTGTATGATAGAACAACCAAACCAGATATTTAAACACAATTGCTTATTAATTAAGAAACCTTTGACCTTTTGGAAGTCAATAGCCGCAGTTCCTTTGGAAGAAATTTCCTTTAAGGAAAGACAGAACCCGTTAAGCTACATGTGGGCTCCTCTGCAAAGTACGCTACTTAGTTTTCCGAGGAAGCTTCCAATTTTTGTAATAAGCATACCCAATCTTTATGGTTTTTATTATCGGTATTAGCTGGGGGTCGGCCTAATTTACGTCTGCCATTTCCACTGATCTTTTCAATAGAACCCGTTTGCAATTCCCCGCCATTCAATGGGTCGTACCAGGAAACACTAAATTCACCATCCTCTTCTCGTAGATCTATGGATTTATTTCGGGATCTGGCCAGGTATATAGCATATACCTCCCCGGGCTTGTAAAAACAATAAGATGATTTTCCTTTTACGAGATCGTGATTTGGTTTCATTTCCCAATAGGGTAGGTGTTCTTCAAAAAAATCCATGGCTACCTTGGTTATTTCCCATAGCCGATCTCTTTGCCGCCAGTCTTCTGAGGTGAGATCGTTATGTGGGTGTTTCGCACCGAAATACCATTCCACACCAGCACCTCCTGACAAAAGCGATCCCCAAAGGACATCGTTTCTAAGACTGTCGTGATAGGGGTCTTCTGCATCGGTTTGAGCCCCGGTATACCACATACCTATTTCATCCATCGTAATTAGCCATTCGTGCCCTGCTTTTTCAGACTTACTTTTCCAGGTACTCAAGATTTCCGGTACATGCTTTCTTTTATCCTGTTGTAGGGACAAGCCATCGAGATAAGGAAATCCTACAATAGAATCTAAAATGCCACTCCGCAGAGGATCGTAGGAATGGGTATGCAATAGCACAACATTGTTATAAGGGTCTGTTGCCTTTAAAAACTTGGTCATATCTCGTCTCTGTCGGTCGTTTTGACCTACTGGTGTCCATGGAGCCGGACCATTTTCTTCTCCAAGATTCCAAATTAGGCCAGGGTGATGGGCAAATCGGGCAACTAATTCTTTTAAATACAATTGTCGCATTGGTCCCGTATCTCCTTGGTCTAACATAGTCTCATTTTCGGTTTCCTGCAATACCATATGAAGTAAAATACCTTTAGATTGCATATGGCGAAAAAGAATGTCCCATTGTTCCAGTTTACTCACATCGAACCTTTCTAAATCATCTGGACTAAGGTAAGGCCACACGTCTTTACCATCTCCAAGTATATTCATGGTAAGAAAATAAGAAGTATTCATACCTTTAGAGGCAAGATAGTTCATGGCGCCAACAAGGCCTTTGCCTTTTCCATTTTGCCAGGTTGGATCCCCATCCTTCCAATCGGTTATGTGGTTTTTATAACTGTGTATTTCTTCGGTGGTACTTGCTTCCCCATCTTTTGAAGAGGCTTGAATGCGATAGGTTCCATCAAAATCGACATACGCCAATAGGTTTTCAGGACTATTGGCTCCTCCCTTAATCCAATAGCGATCAGAACCCTTTAGTTTAAAATATCCATTAGATACCTGAAGTCTTCCTTCTGATCGAAAATCGGGACCTTGTTTGTCCGAATGGGTTACTAGAAAGGAGCCTTCGGAATTGGTAATGTCTATGTCTTCGGTCTTTGATTCTTCATTTAATGCAATGTTTTTACCGTGTTTTAGGTTTGCCATGTAGGTCCATTCTCCTAATTCATCCGGTGTAAAGCGAACCTTCCAAATGCTTCCATTATCCGCACTTGTTTCAGCGGCATTGCCATCTGCAGCATAAAATCCACTTACTTTATATTCTTTGTTTTTGTTTTTAAAAATTACATCCAGTTGATAATTTAAGAATGGATTGTCAGGGTCACTTTCTGAGGTAGTCGGACCTTCGAATGACAATTCTACGGTATGCCACTCTTTATAAACTGGCGTCAGGTCTATCTCTTCTGAGGTTTTTGT
>CAZWPZ010000085.1:0-2724 GCA_964636005.1 uncultured Eudoraea sp. | reverse complement strand
TTGCAACTTGTCCAATACTCTTAATAAATTAAAACCAAGCGTGTAATAATAGTCATAGCTAACTAATTCTAAGTAGGCATAGTCCTTATCTGAGATATTAAAATTCTTAAAGTCTTGATAGGCAGAAAACAAAGAGTCATTTTTGATAATAAATTGGTTTTTAGAATGTGCTATTTCATTCATTTTTAGCATAGACTGGTACTCTATGTATCTTGCACTACCTTCCATTTTTTCAAATATATCTTCCACCTCAGCAAAATGTATACTTTCTTTAGAGTACTCTTCACGCCTTATTTTTCTAGCATTAAGAAAGTTGTTTATATATGCTTTTATGGAATCATGGTTGTTGGTTTGTAAAATTTTAAGCAAAAAGTCATTTTCTAGTTCAATATTCTTCTGAAATACAGAATCTGAAGTTATTAGCTTTTGTAGATCTCTGCTGTCATAAC
Organism: uncultured Eudoraea sp.; assembly: GCA_964636005.1. Classification (GTDB taxonomy): domain Bacteria; phylum Bacteroidota; class Bacteroidia; order Flavobacteriales; family Flavobacteriaceae; genus Eudoraea. The sequence continues at coordinate 2,275 of CAZWPZ010000085.1, read as the reverse complement.
CTAATTCGGATATCTCTTTCATATAACCCTTGAAGGTAGCATTGTTAAATTGAAAATGATGAAACATTTCGTGTATTACCATTGTAGCCCACACTTCTGTACTTTTTACAGATGGAATAAAGTTGTAGGTTTCTTCGGGACTACTACAAAATTCAATAGGATGGTCTAGTAAAATAGGGTCCGAGTGGATGCTATCAAACTCAATTTGCACCTCCATATGAAAGGGAATGGAATCGTATCGTTCTTCTAAGCTATAGTAGTTATTTGGGATTGAATTTAGGGACAGGTGTTTTCTTACCAAGCTATCCGCAAAAAAGATATAGGTTTTATTGTTGTGCAAATAGAAAAAAGGACCTTCATTCTCTTTTTTCGAAAATTCTTTCCATGCCTTTTCTCCGGTTCGTTTCTTTAAATCAATAACGAAATCAATCCTGTCCGCTATTAGATCTCGTTTAATATCTCGATTGTTACAAGCTATGTTACTCGTTATGATAAGTATCAAAAGTATTTGTTTCATGTAGAACTTTTTTTCAAGACGATTAAAGAGATAGATTGTTACGGCCAAGCGAGTAGAAAGAATTACCTATGGCCATTTTAGGTTCGACCTTATTTTGTAATGGAAATAAGTCTTACGTAGTGAAACAAATTTAATATAGCAATAGCCGCAAATACCCCAATATCGGACATCAAGCAAAGATTCAATTATTGGGCTTACTAATCATTAGGTTTAAATAGTCTGCTATTTCCTTATTATGTCCTTTTTTCTGAAGCACGAAGTTCTGATTTGAAAGAGAATCTGTTTTTCTCCACCGACAGCCTCTTTCCGTATCAAATTCTAAATAACCCTTTCCCACAATCTCGAAATAGTTTTCGGGACTCTCAACCGCATAATAAACTGTCATTAAATCCCAGCTCGGTCGTTGGTCTTTTAGAGTCTTTTTTTCGACATTCCAAAGCCAATCTCTATAGGCTGTTCTTACAATATTACCATTAGGCGTATCTATTAAAGATTCGCCCGTCATTATATCCGAACCTGCGTCGACAAAATATATTGGTTTTGGAAAATTTTCCACTAGAAACTTAGTATAGTCTGCAGTTCCATTAAAAAAGAAATTCCAGTCTCTTACATAGTAGTTTTCTTCATTAGAAGCCTTTAATGCTCCTAACGCCACCCATTTCTTAACCTTCCTTTGTACTAATTCCATTCCGGATAAATCGGAAATGGTATCCGGTTTTGAAACTAATAGTTCATATAAGCCTTTGGTATGTCCAATCGTTATATAGACAACACTGTGGTCTGGCTGATTTTTTAAAATGCTCCGGTTTAGGATGGTTTGTTCCATTACATCCGTATTCTTAATAAACCTATTTTTAAAAGCTTCGGTGTCTTTGGATAGTTTCTCAGCTTGCATTTTGTCCACAGGGTCTCCCACCAAGTTGCCATGATTAGCTCCTATAGGAATAGAATCGTTGCCATAATACCTATTGATGGCATCTATAACACCTGCTCCATAGGGTATAACCCCAGAGCTGTAAATAACACTTAATATTTCTGCCTTCCCCTGGTTCTCATACTCATTTAGCATGGCTAATGCACCAACATCATCACAATCCGAACCCATGTCCGTGTCTAGAATTACTTTGACCCTAGTTACTTCTGAGTTCAAATTCTTGTTACAGCTGGTTAATATGAGGATAATAAGGATTAGATAATAGTGTTTCATATGTGTTTAGTTATTTCTTATCGAAAATACCTCCTGCACGTGCAAATGGTTGGTGTAAAGAATAGTTTATGGGGCTCAAGGCACTGCTACCATCTGTTGTTCTTTGTTTACGATATTTCCGTCAACATCATAGTGTATAAATTCAATATAGGCTTCCTTTTTTTTACGATAGACTTTTACCCCTAAAAATCCACCTTTTACTCTTAAAAATTTGTGTTCAGGTCTAAAGTCGTCCTTATCCCAGCCCTGGGCATGAAAATCGCTTACCGGGCCCTGACTAAATTCCCATAAACCTGTATCGGCATCTACAGAGACATATTGCCAATGTCTGTCGCCATTAATTACAAAAACATTTTGATCTGCGAGGTATTTACGCAGCCATTGTCCTTCCGTTTGAAATGAGGTGTTGGAATGATTGTCGAATTTTCCCTTTGATCGATCTGGCCCAACTATTGGAGTAGGGGAAACGAGGATTTTAAAAGTGGCGTCGGAACTTTCAACGGTATTTTTAAACCAGTTTATTTGTTCTTTTCCCCAAATGGTTTTGTTTT
>CAZWPZ010000084.1:0-11665 GCA_964636005.1 uncultured Eudoraea sp. | reverse complement strand
ACTGCCAGAAATGCGGTTTTTTATGGGGATAAAGCAATAGACAGATCTCCTTGTGGAACAGGAACATCGGCGCGGATGGCACAATGGTATTCAAAAGGTTTGCTCCGTATTAAGGAAGAGTTTATTCATGAGAGTTATATTGGATCCTCATTTGTAGGTAAAATAGAAGAGGTTACAACTATTAATGATATACCTGCTATAATCCCGAGTATACAGGGATGGGCAAAAATTTATGGCCTGAATACAATTTCTATAGATACCGACGACCCTTTTGCAATGGGTTTTCAAGTAATTTAAATTATGAAAAAGGAAGTAGTAATTATTGGAGGTGGCATTGTAGGACTAAGCTCTGCATATTACTTACAAAAAGCCGGCCACCAGGTGACAGTTATTGATAAATCGGATATCCGTTCAGGAGCTTCTTTTGTCAATGCTGGTTATCTCACGCCTAGTCATATTATCCCATTGGCTTCTCCGGGAATGATCCAAAAAGGTATAAAATGGATGTTTAATTCTTCCAGTCCCTTTTATATGAAACCTCGATGGGACATGGAATTTGTCAAATGGTCATGGTATTTTCATAAGTCCTCAACAAAAGAAAAGGTTCGCAAAGCTATCCCAGTAATTAAGGATATTAATATATTAAGTAAACATCTTTATGAGGCATTATTGGCATCTGGTGACCTGGGTGATTTTCAATTAGAAAAAAAGGGCCTACTCATGCTCTATAAAACGGATGAGGCGGGTGAAAAAGAGATGGCAGTAGCTCAAAAAGCCAAATTCTTGGGATTAGAGGTGAATAGCTTGAGTTATTCGCAACTAAAGGAATTAGAACCAGATGTAGACATTGACGCTAAGGGTGCTATTCATTATGAATGTGATGCACATACTACCCCAACTGAAATAATGCCTAAGCTCTTGAGGCATCTAAAGGATTCTGGTGTGCGGATTATTACCAATGAAGAGGTGACTGCAATTGAAAAGAAAAACCAAAAAATCCTTTCTGTGCAAACGGATAAAGCCAAATACCCCTTAGAAGAATTAGTAGTCGCAGCCGGTTCCTGGAGTTCTGAAATAGCAAAAAACTTAGGTTTAACAATTTCTCTACAGGCGGGCAAAGGTTATGCTATCAATGTTGAAAGACGAACGGGAATAAGACTTCCGGCGGTATTAATGGAGGCTAAAGCTGCAGTTACTCCCATGAGAGGATTTACGCGTTTTGCAGGGACGATGGAGTTTTCTGGAATAAATGATTTTATTAGAAAAGAAAGGGTGCAGGCCATTAGAAAAGCGGCCAAGGATTACTACCCCAGTATTGATATTCAGAATCAGGATTTAGAAAATGCAAAAAGTGGTTTAAGACCGGTATCACCAGATGGTCTTCCCTATATAGGGCGGCCTCAATACCACAGCAACCTAGTTTTGGCTACTGGGCATGCCATGATGGGTTGGAGCTTAGGACCAGCAACTGGGAAATTAGTTTCTGAAGTAATAGGCCACGAAGCGGCTTCAATGGACATTTTACCTTTTAGTCCGGATAGAAAATTTTAATTATTTAAGAAATTTCCTTCCTTCCTAAGAATCTCAAATATAACTACGGTACTTTTTTGTATTTTAAACCATAAAATTAAAAGGATGAGTACTGCCAAACAAAATAGAAGAGAATTTGTCAAATCGAGTAGTTTAGGTTTTTTAGGTATTTCTATTTTGCCCTCCCTTGGTCAAAAGTTTAGAGCTAGTGATCGCGTAAGAGTGGCCCATATTGGTGTTGGTGGTATGGGTAATAACCATATGAAATGGTTTTCTGAATTGGATGATGTAGAGATTGTAGCCCTATGTGATGTAGACCAGCGACATTTGGGTAAAAGTTTAAAAACGCTAAGAAATATTAAAAATGGAACGGTAGCAGAAGGCTATGAGGATTTCCGAAGAATTTTGGACCGAAAAGACATCGATGCTATTACCTGTGCAACACCAGATCATTGGCATGCCCAAATTGCGACCTTAGCTTTTCAGGCTGGTAAAGATGTTTATGGAGAAAAACCATTGTCTTACGATGTAAAAGAGGGTCAAGTAATGCTTGCAGCTCAGCTTGAAAACAAAAGGGTGTTCCAATTGGGAACCCAAATACACGCTACGGATAATTATCATAGGGTTGTAGAACTTATTAAAGGTGGAGCAATCGGGAAGGTCCATACCGTCCGATTATGGAAAACAGGAGCGCCCCCTGCATTGAAGAATACCAAGGTAAAACGAGTCCCTCAGCATTTGAATTGGGATATGTGGTTAGGGCCTGCGCCTATGGTAGATTATATTCCTGCAAAATGTCATTTTACCTATCGTTACTTTATGGATTATTCTGGAGGCTATTTTGCAGATTTTTGGTGTCATATAGCAGACGTCGTTTATTGGGCTTTAAACCCTAGCGGACTAAAGAGAATTAAAGCAGAAGGGGAAGTTGCCGACGGTATTGCAAACACCCCAAAATGGATAAATGTAGCTTATGAATTTGAGGATTTAAATATCTTTTGGACGACGACTCCTCCTGATGTGCCTGGAGCAGCAGAAAGAGGAATTGGAGCCTATTTTGAAGGAGATAAGGGTACTCTAATCTGTGATTATAACACCCGTGAAATAGTAATTAATGGAGAAAAGTTTATGGATATACCCTCCATAGAGCAATCTATACCTCGGTCTCCCGGGCACCAGAAAGACTTTATCAACGGTGTAAAATCTAGAGGCAGCACGGAATCTAAGCTAGACTACGCCAGAAAAATGACCTTGCCAATGCATCTAGGACTTATTTCATGGCAACTTAACAGAGAGTTGTTTTGGAACAGTGAACAAGAAGTATTTGTTAATGATGACGAAGCCAATAGGTATCTCCACAGAACCCCTAGACATAAATGGAACTTATTATAAAACAATAACATTCAATATGTTAAATACAACTCATACTTTTGCTAAATTCCTATTTGTACTTCTTGGTGTACTACTACAGACATCCTGTCTAACACCAAATAAACCTTTGGTGGTCCATCCTTTGTTTACGGATCATATGGTTATGCAAAGAGAAACAGAAATTACCATTTGGGGAACGGGATCTCCTCATGAAATAATACGCACTAAAGCCGATTGGTCTGAAGAAATAAGGACTAACGCCGATGCCGGGGGGAATTGGTCTGCCACTTTAAAAACTCCTGGAGCGGGAGGGCCTTATACAGTAACAATTAGCTCAGGAGAAGATATAATTACCCTTGAGGATGTAATGGTTGGTGAGGTATGGTTGGCCTCTGGCCAGTCTAACATGGAAATGCCATTAATGGGATGGCCGCCAAAAGATACTATCCTTAACTCGGGAGATGAAATTAAAACTGCTGCCAACTCTAATATCCGAATGTTTACCGTCCAAAGGAATTTAGCATTAGAAGAACTTACCGATGTAAAAGGTGAATGGTTGGTAAGCAATCCGGAAACGGCCAAAAACTTTAGTGCAAGCGCATATTTCTTTGCAAAAAGATTAGAGAATACCTTAAATATTCCGATTGGTATTATTCACTCGAGCTGGGGTGGCACCCCTGCTGAGGCATGGACAAGCAAGGAGTCCTTGGAAGGTCTTGGCGATTTTAATTCCGCGTTGGCTTCGCTAGCCGATCCTCAGATGGAAGAAATAAAGAATAATTGGTATGCTCGATGGGAGAGTGTTGATATTCCAAATAAAGAAACCGACTGGTTGGTTTTAAATTTAAAAGATCAGGAGCTAAGCAATCCCATGTACGACCATTCGCAATGGGAGCAGGTAGAATTACCTGGCAGTATAGATAAGCGTGAATCCTGGCGAATGGATGGTGTAATTTGGTTGCGAAAAACATTTGCCTTGGAAACAAAACCGGAGGAAGATTTCCTTCTAAGTTTAGGTGCCGTGGATGATATGGACTACACTTTTATCAATGGGAAGGAAATTGCTCAAACTGTGGGTGCTGGCAAACATACGGTTCAGAGAAATTATGTCGTCCCAAAGGCTTTACTCAAAAAAGGAGAAAACACTATTGCCATAAGAGTAATTGACACAGGTGGAGGAGGTGGCCTAAGCGACGTTATAACCTTATCCAATAAGTCTGTTACTCTAGATCTTAGCGGCACTTGGGCATTATTGCCCACAGCGGAAATACATCAAGGAAAGTTTTATATGTACAACCTGAGCGAGGCACCCGTTTTACAACGTCCGAATATCACGGATATAAATTCCCACACCCCAGGTGTTTTATACAATGCGATGATAGCACCCCTAATCCCCTATACTATAAAAGGTGCCATTTGGTATCAGGGAGAATCTAATGTCGGTCGTGCTGATCAATACGAGCGCTTATTTCCAACCATGATAAAGGATTGGCGTACCCATTGGCAGGCCGATTTTCCATTCTATTTTGTGCAGATTGCTCCCTTTAACTACGGAAATAACCTATCGGCCGCATTGAGAGATGCACAAAGAAAAACACTGACCTTAAAGAACACTGGAATGGTAGTAACACTTGATATAGGTAATCCCCTAAACATTCACCCCGCCAATAAAAAAGATGTTGGCGAAAGGCTAGCTGGCTTAGCCCTCAAAAATGACTACCATCAAGATCTGATTGCCTCGGGTCCTTTATATAAAGACCACAGCCTGGATGGAAATAAAGTGCTAGTCAGTTTTTCTAATGCAGGTAGTGGATTGATGATTACGAATACCTCTGCCTCTGGATTTGAAATAGCGGGAGATGATAAGGTTTTTAAAGAAGCACGAATAACTGTTCACGAGAACCAGGTTGAATTAATGTCTCCCGAAGTAAGTACTCCTAAATATGTAAGATACGCTTGGAAAGATACCAGTGAAGCGACCTTGTTTAATAAAGAAGGGTTCCCCGCTTCTTCCTTTAGCATCGAATAATATGTAGTCACTTGTCTTTTTGGAAGACGTAAAGTGCAATAGATAAAATTAAAATTACAACAGGTAACACTAGAACTTCCCAGGAATGTTCAGGACGCTTCATGATATGGGTAATAGTAAATGTTACCAATACAAAGAGGATAGTTCGCCACAAAAGAATTTTAAGTTCTTCAAGGGTCTTCACATTTAACCAATCTGGCAAATTATTCCCTTTAGACTTATCAAAAATAAAAATACGCGCGATTCCAATACCGAAAATCATAAATACCAAAGAGACCATAAACGCGTCTAAGGCCTCAAAAAGCAAAATCCCAGGCCTATATTCATGTAAATCCGAAAAATCAACGGAGATAAACTTTTTATACCCTTTAAAGCTTAACATCAATCCGGTAATTAAAAAAAATATGGAATTGATTAGAGACACAATTACGGCGACGATGTAGATATATCTAAAGGGAGTAAGTTTATGTAACATGGTTTGTTTTTGTTAAAAATAAACAATTATCTCTTTTGAGTAAAAGAGAGACCTTGTGTATTTTTTGAAGCAGCTGCGAAACTTTTATTAGCAGTTTTCATTTCTGCATATCTTGGATCTTGAATTAAGTCTTGTTTTTCCATTTTCAAGGTCTCTATGCTCAAAAACCCAAACTCGCTTACAACCCGTCCATAAAATCTATAAATTCCTCTGCCTCTAAAAAAGTACTTAGCTGCTACAGGCGGAAATAGTACCGTATCAAATACTTCTCCATTTTGATCGACGCAAGTGGCAAAATGCATGCGTTTATTATTATGTGTATGCGTGTTTTTTACGGTCACCAAATAACCATAAATATCAATATTCCTATTTAAATAACGCTCTAAATCTTTTTGCCCGTTGGTGTTTTTTGGTTTCTCCCGCAAAAGAGAAAAGGGACTACACAGGCAGAATCCCAAAAGTTCCATTTGAGTAAAAGCAGTCTCTAAATCTGTAGTGTGCAGGCTTGGAATCTTAAATTTCTGATGCATCGGTGGAAATAACTTGGGATGCTCCGGAAGGGTGCCCTTAGAAAGAAACAAATGAGCCTCCCACAATAACTTATGCTTATTAATCCTGGTAAACCGAAAGGCATTTATTCTGATTAAAATGCTCAATTGCTCTATAGAAATAGTAACTCTGTCTAAAAAATCTTCTAAAGAAATATACTCTCCATGCAACTCTCTATCCTTAAGGATTCTATTCATCACTCTAGTTTCCAAGTCTCGCAAATACATAAAACCCAAATAAATTTCATTCCCGTAAATAGCATTTACAGCAAAACTTTTGTTGACACATGGCGCATGTATAGTGGCCCCAAGCATTCTTGCTTCATGAACATAAAATTCAGGACGATAAAAACCCCCTCCATTATTTAGTACTGCTACCAGATATTCCAGAGGAAAATATGCTCTTAGAAAAAGAGTTTGATAACTTTCTACGGCATAGGAAGCCGAATGCCCTTTTGCAAAAGCGTATCCCGCAAAGCTGGCTACCTGATGCCATATTTCCGATATCAACTTTTCTTCATAGCCCTTATTACGACAATTCTCTACAAACTTTTCCTGTACCTTTTGAAATTCTTCTCTGGAGCGAAACTTTCCACTCATCCCTCTACGCAAGACATCTGCCTCTCCAAGACTTAATCCGGCAAAATAATGCGCCACCTTAATTACATCTTCCTGATATACCATAATTCCATAAGTGTCTGGCATTATGCTAAGCATAACCGGATGTCCCTTTTCCTCTGCCCTGTTACTATCTCTATGCCGAAGAATATACTCCCGCATCATCCCACTCTTAGCTACGCCTGGCCGGATAATGGAGCTGGCAGCAACTAGTCCTAAGTAATTGTCTACCTCCAGCTTCTTGAGCAACATTCGCATCGCTGGAGATTCTACATAAAAACAACCCATACACTGTGCTGTTTTGATCAAATAATTAATCTTAGAATCTTCCTTAAACTTTTGAATATTGTGAATGTCTATATGTACATATTCAGAAGGTTTATTGAGCGCTATAATCTCTAGAGCCTCTTTAATTTTTGCAAGTCCTCGTTGCCCTAGAATATCAAATTTGTACAAACCAACATCCTCTGCAATTACCATATCGAACATGACTGTTGAGAATCCTTTGGGTGGAAGATGGGTGGCCGAAAAATAATGTATAGGCTTCTGACTAATAAGAATTCCTCCTGCATGAATACTCAAATAGTTAGGGAAGCCTTTGATTAGCTTGCCGTATTTTAATACTAACAAGGAAACCTCATCTAACTTAGAAATTACATACTGCCCTCCACACAATAAATCGATTTCTGCTTTGGGCAAACCAAAAACTTTCCCCAATTCTCTAATTACACCCCTCTCTTTAAAAGTGACATACGTTCCTAAAAGTGCAACATTGGGGAATCGCTCAAAAATATAGTGAGTAACCTCCTCCCTATCGCGCCATGAAAAATCAATATCAAAATCAGGAGGATTGGTTCTGTATAGGTTTATAAATCGTTCAAAATACAGATCCAGCTCAATTGGATCAACATCGGTAATGCGAAGTAAATAAGCCACAATACTATTGGCTCCACTTCCCCTACCCACATAATAAAATCCTTTCTCACGTGCCTTAGAAACAATATCCCAGTTGATTAAAAAATAGGACACAAACCCCTTTTCTTTGATGAGACTTAACTCCTTTTGCAAACGTTCTTTTACCGCATTATTCATCAGGGGGTATCGGTATGGGAGTCCTTTTTCACAGAGTTGTTGAAGCAGTTTTTCATCTTCCTCTTTTGTTCCCAGATACGTTTGCAGGTTCTGCGGCTTTCTCTCTTTCGAAAAATCAAATTGTATTGTACAGTGATTCAATAGCTTTTCGGTATTTTCCAGAATAAAAGAGAACTCATTAAATGCCATCGCCAAATTCTGAATGGGAAACATTTTGTCTCCTTCTTCTGCCTGCTCTTCTTTTGGAAGTTTACTCAACAATACATTTGTGTCAATTGCTCGTAAGAGACGATGTGCATTGTAATCTCTCTTGTTTCTAAAAGTAACCGGTTGTAAAACCACTAGTTTATCTCTCTTCTCTACCAGTTTTGAGAAAGGTAGTTTTCTTAAGTCTTTTATAGAAATTCCAATAAATTCATGATCATTAAAATAGCTTTGATCATTGAGTAAGACTTTCTCAAAAGGATAAATCACATAGGCGTTCTTAAACTTAGGTGCTATAGAAGGAAACGTTTTTTTCTCATGTAAATACTTTGACAAAAACTGATTTAACTCCAGATATCCTTCATTGTTTTTAGATATCCCAACAAAACAAGGTTCTATTCCATTTCTAAAATCAATCCCGAGAATGGGTCTTATCTGGTATTCCGGAGCCTTTCTGACAAAATTTAAACCCGCAGAGGTATTGTTAATATCTGTCAAAACCAATTTAGTGACACCATTCTCTTGCGCTAACTCTAATAATTCTACTTCAGAAAAAGTGCCATAACGCAGGCTGTAATAAGTATGACAATTGAGGTACATATATAAATGAGTTCTTTACTATCTTATTCTTTCAATCCTTTTGAGTCTCTTTAGGGGTGAAATACTGCGTTGAGAAAGCTCTTATTGCTTTCTATGCGCTAACAAAGGCGGAGGCAATCCGCTAAAAGGATTATGCATTCTTCCAATAGTTTTGGCTCCCATTCCCGAAGCTCTTAACACACTTTTATCTCCAAATCGTGCTCTAATAGTATCCATTGCCTCATAAAGGTTTAGTACCTCCGTTGTATCCTCAAAAAGATTAATCTGATAATTCCCCGATACTAAATGACTAAAGCGAACCCCTATCAAACGTACCAGCAATCTCCTGTTATACAGTATTCTAAATAAGTCTAAAATTTTTGGGATAAGTATATGATCTGCACTTGTATAAGGAATACGTACTTGTTTAGAATATGTATTAAAATCTGAATATCTTATTTTAACAGTGACACAAGCTGTTAACTTTTGTCCTCTTCTAAGCTGATAAGCCAGATTTTCTGTCATTGCTATAAGAATCCCTCTTAGTTTTGTTACATCAATAGTATCCCGATCAAATGTCCTTTCTGTGGAAATAGATTTTCGTTCACAAAATGGAATTACCGGACTATTATCTACCCCATTTGCACGCTTCCATATTACTACACCATTAGCGCCTAAAACACGACGCATAAGATCTATGGGCATCTCTTGTACTGTTTTTACTTTCCGAAGGCCCAGGTTTCTGAGAGTTTGGTATGTCTTATCCCCTACCATAGGAATTTTCTTGACAGAAAGAGGTGCCAAAAAAGGCTTTTCATAACCCGCATCTACCTTAAGTTGGTTGTTAGGCTTTGCCTCATTAGTAGCTACTTTAGAAACCACCTTATTCACCGATAATCCAAAAGAAATAGGCAGCCCTGTTTCTTTTATAATTTTCTTTCGCAACTCGGAAGCATACTGATAGCAGCCAAAAAAGCGATCCATCCCCGAAAGATCTGCATAAAATTCATCTACACTAGATTTCTCAAATAGTGGCACTTCCTCCTTGATAATATCTGTAACAATGTCTGAATGCTTACTGTAGTTTGCTGAATTTCCACGTATTACAATAGCCTCCGGGCACAACTCTCTTGCCATTTTCATAGGCATTCCCGAGTGTATTCCAAAACCCCGAGTTTCATAACTACAGGCCGCAACTACCCCCCTATCACTTGTCCCACCTACCAATAATGGCTTGTTGCGTAACTGAGAATTTATAAGTCGTTCTACCGACACAAAAAAAGTATCCAAATCCAGATGAAGAATGGTTTTTTCCATAAGCATTAAAAAGGATAGCTAAATTATGGATTATTTCCATTTTTTTGGATTATTTCCTTGTTAAAATTTTAATTACGATATAACGTATCTGAGATCAAAAAGACTTCCATAAAAAAAGCCCCCTTTCCTATAAGAAAAGGAGGCTTCTTTTTAATCTTATATTCTCCCAAATTATTTGGTTTGGGATTCTTCTGTCCTATTATTTATTAATGTGTCCCAGATGCTGTCATAATCATAAAAATCATAACCGATATAAAAAGGCATCCTGCAGCTACAAAAAAATCAATAAAACTAAATCCTTTATGTCTATGTGCCATGGTATATATAATTATGGTTATCTAATCGAATGCAAATCCTGTTGAAACTCTAAAGATAAATGCATAAAGCACTACCATAAACATGATAAAACTAAACCATGCAAATAGCTTAAAATAACGCTGTATAATAAAGTTTCCTAAATTTCTAAATCCTTCTAAATAAATTTCTTTAATAAGTAAAACTGTTTTCATATCTCAAATTTTATCCATTTTTATCTGAGACTAAATTCTATCATTTCCTGGAAGCAAATCCGATTTCTGGATAAAGAACAGAATAAGTTGACAAAACGCAATTTGGAAGTCTTTTGACGAAATATTCTGCCACTTACAGAATAGAGCTGGTTCTGGCAAGTAGGATAAAACACTACTCTAATCGACAAAACGCAAAAGAGGAATCCCTTTTACAAAATGCTGTAAATGTCTATTTTGAACATTAGGTGCGTCTAAAGGTGAAACCGGTATTAGATAGTGCGTTGATTTTTTGAAATAAAAAGAAAATGCGTTTCTAATTATTTACTTGCATACGTATTGCCAACTAACACCAATAAATCCGGTAAGCTTAATTTTTAAATAAGCGCCGAAATAAAGTTCACTTTTTTATAACTTACACATCCTAATAAAAACCAAATTAAATGAGACGGATCAATGTTATAGCTCTCTTTTTCGTACTATTATTCGCTTGTAATAACAAAGCGGAGTCTCAAGAAATAAAAAAAGACAAAAAACTAAAAGCGTTAATTATTGACGGTGAAAACAATCATGGTATTTGGCCAAAAAGCACCTTTATGATGAAAGACTTTTTGGAACAGACAGGACTTTTTGAAGTAGATATTGCCAGAAAAAAATATCTTTGGATAGGTCCCCATCACCACATAAAAAATTTGGATAACGTTGAAGAACTTCTAACTATGTATCCCCTTGATGATGGAATTCAACATACGGTTGTAGATTCTACAAAATACGATCCTGGCTTCAATCCTGATTTCAACAAATATGATGTCATTGTAAATAATCTTGGTTGGAAATCTTCAAATTTACCAGAGCAAACAAAGCAAAATTTAGAAAATTATATAAAAAATGGAGGTGGTATGATACTCGTACATGCCGCAAATAATCCATGGGGTAATTGGGATGAATACAACAAAATGATTGGCCTTGGTGCATGGGGAGGACGTGATGCTAAAACAGGTCCATATATTTATTATAATAAAAAAGGAAAGATTGAAAAAGATCCGTCAGAAGGTATTTGTGGTTCACATGGGGAACAATATGAATTTCTAATTGAAACTAGGGCTCCCGAACACCCCATAATGAAAGGTATTCCAAAAAAATGGCTCCATACTATGGATGAACTTTATGATCGTATGAGAGGCCCAGGTGAAAACATGACCATTCTGGCTACAGCTTATTCTGATCCAGAACGCAATGCACCGCCTTGGAATAAAGATGTTAAAGGTACAGGACGACATGAACCTATGTTACTAGCCGTAAATTATGGCAAAGGTCGTGTGTTTCATTCTGCCTTAGGTCATATGGATTATTCTATGGAATGTATTGGTTTTATAACAACCCTACAAAGAGGCGC
>CAZWPZ010000083.1:0-21802 GCA_964636005.1 uncultured Eudoraea sp. | reverse complement strand
TGGAGTTACACCATCAGATTTTAAAATCTCCATTCCATATACAAAGGAGAACGCAATACCCTCCAGCGCCGCTCTGCATAAATGCGACTTGGAATGGGTGTTCAGATTTATATTGCCAAATACAGTTCCAACATTTTTATTTTCTAGCATGCGTTCTGGTCCATTACCAAACGGTAAAATGGTAACCCCATTAGACCCGACAGGCACCTCTTTTGCCAATTGATTCATCTCTTCATACGAGCCGACATCCAAATTATTTAACAGCCAGCGGTACATTATACCGCAGCCATTCACACACAACAGTTTTCCTATTGTTGGATGCGAAATTGCGTAGTTTACATGAGCAAAGTTGTTAACTCGTGAGCTCTCTTTTACGGATAAATTATCGGTTATAGCATAGACAACCCCAGATGTGCCACCAGTTGCTGCTATTTCTCCAGGATTAAAAATGTTTAACGAAAGTGCATTATTGGGTTGATCTCCGGCTCGGTACATGATAGGGGTACCGCTTTGTAAGCCCGTTTCCTGAGCGGCATCCTTAGTAACAACACCCTGATTAGAAAATGTTGGTACAATTTCGGGTAGTAACGTTTTGTCTATTTGATAGTAGTCTAGTAACCATTCCGCTACTTCACCTTCTTTAAAGTCCCAATATATTCCCTCGGATAGTCCTGAAATGGTAGTAACACAATTGTTGGAAAGTTTATATGCGATATATTCCCCGGGAAGCATTGCTTTGTAGATCCTGGCAAATAAATCTGGTTCGTTCTCTTTTACCCACCTTAATTTGGAGGCGGTGAAATTGGCAGGGGAATTGAGAAGATGTTCCGAACACTGTTGTTCTCCTATATTTTGAAAGGCCGCATCACCAATAGAAACTGCTCTTCCATCACACCATATGATCGATTTTCTTAAAGGCACACCATCTTTATCAATAAGTACTAGTCCATGCATTTGATAGGAGATGCCTATACCCTTAATATCGGTAGGGTCAATACTATTTTCTTTTAGAAGTCGGTTAGTAGCAACACATATATAGTGCCACCATTGGTCAGGGTCCTGTTCTGCCCAATTAGTTTCAATAGCCTGCATGTCCATCTCTTTTTTAGGTTCACTTATTAGGGCAATACTTTTACCAGAGTCGGAAGAAACCAAGGCAACTTTGATAGAAGAACTTCCTAAATCATAACCGATATAATACATGGGCTTAAAATTTTTGAGGACGGTAAGATATTGCTTTTGCACTTATATGACAAACAACAATAAAAAAAACCCTGATCATTACAATCAGGGTTTTTTTCTTGATTCTAAAAAGGATTAATATCCAGGGTTCTGCACAAGGTTAGGGTTGGCAAGAACATCCGCTATTGGTATAGGGTAAATCTCTCTAAAAGATTCGCTAGCCTCTTTTAAGTTCCAGGCTCTCAAATACTGTCCAAATCTTATTAAGTCTTGTCTTCTGGTAACCTCAGCGTACATTTCTCTACCTCTTTCGGCTAGTAAGTCTGCCTCCATTACAGTACCTAACATAGACGCACCTCTGATAGTCCTTAAGTTATTAATCATTGCCGTCACATCGGTTCCCATTCTAAACATAGCTTCTGCTCTCATTAAATAAGCATCGGCAAATCTGTAATTAACAATGTGCAGTCTTCTATCGCCTCCTTCTTCATTAGGGTGGTACTTGAACATTCTTGTACCGTCCGTTTCTAATACCGCATCATCTGCTGGGGAGGAATATTCTGCTTTAGTCACCTCCTTTGTAAATACTAAAGGAACTGCACCAACATTGGATCTGGCAGATAAGGCATTACCATTTTCATCATATTGCTGTCCGATCAAGAAACCATAACCAATACCTAAGTTAATTTCATCTACAGAAGCCGGGTCTGGTACAAAACCTCTTCGTTCTTCTTGTCCATCACCTGGATAGTTGGTGTCCGGGTCTCCTTCAAATAATTGATAGAATTCGGATAGCGTAGTAAACCCGTTCCAGCCACCACCGGTATTACTCGGTGTATTCAGATTATAGTGTAATGTCGGCCAAATTCTTGGACCAGCATCTGCCGGAGACCACCAAATGGTTTCTACATCATTACTTGGTCTGAAAATATCAAAGAAATCTCCGGAAGCTGCTAGTTGATAACCATCTGCCTCAATAGCATTGACGGCGTTAATTACAACTTGCATGTCTGCATTATCCGGAGCTGTTCCCAAGTATACATGTTTATTTAAATGTAGCTTCGCTAATAAATGGTTAGCAGCCGCTTTAGTCGGGGAAGATTTTAAACCTATTTCGTCAGCAGCGGTTACAGAGGGAAGATCGCGAATAGCAATTGTTAAGTCTGCCACTATACTGTCTATAGCAACCTGTCCTGTTAATACTGTAGGAACTTGACTGTTTGGGGCATCTACATCTCTGTATGGCACCTGTCTCCACATATCTAAAATCCAGCTCATTGCCCAAGCTCTGTAGAATCTTGCTTGTGCTTTTTCCGTAACTAAATCTCCTTCCGTGTTGGTACTTTGAGGATTGATAACACGAGTAGCATTTATCGTAACACTGTTGAGTTCTTGCCAACAGAATCGAATGTCCTGTAGATCTGCATCCCAAGAATGTCTGTGTATCGCTAACCATCTACCATTATCACCCCAGTCTGTTCCTCTGGTAGCAACAACGTATTCATCAGTGGATACTTCGTTTAGTGCGTATAGACCATCCTGACTCGCCAAGTTACCCCTGGCAATAATATTGGATAGGTTTTCAACTTCACTCTCAACATTTGCAACCCCTGCAAAGCCCTCGGTTATTAAAGAATCTGTTGGTTCTATCTCCAAATCTGTACAAGAAAAGGTAAAGGCCAAGAGCAGGGTTAAACATAAAAGACTTATAATTTTTTTCATAATACTATTTTTTATTTTTAAAATGTAACATTTACTCCAAGAGTCACCGTAATCGGTCTTGGGTACGATAGATAATCTATTGAAGCAGACGGTAATCCATTTAATGGTATATCGGTTGTACTAACTTCTGGGTCTAGACCACTATAGCCAGTTATTAAAAACAAGTTTTGTCCCGCAAGGCTCAATCGCATACTTTTCAATGCTCCGTCACCAGATAGTGGCACGTTATAACCAATGGATGCGGTTTGTAGTCTTACAAAATCTCCTTTTTCCAGAAAATAGGTACTAGGGTTGGTAGCAGATAGGACAACATTTGCGTCCATAACACTTCTTAAGTTGTTTCTACTTCCAATTTGTGGAGATGCGAATAAGGCATTTGCTGTGTTATTATATACATAAAATCCAAACTGACCAGCGAAATACATCGTAGCGTCCCAGTTCTTATAGCTAACACTTGTATTTAATCCGGAAACTACTTTTGGTAAACCAGATTCGTCTAAGATAGAAGGATTGGTATCTACCTGGAAGTTCTCATCTACCCTACGTAGGTTGTAGGTATATAATGGTCTGCCGTTGGTTAACACCTGAGACGTACTTCCGGAAAGACCCTGTCCATATAAGTTACCTGCTTGTATATCCGGACCTGCGTAGTTAGTAAGCTCGTTTTTGTTGTAAGAAACGTTAGCATTAATATTCCAGTTCCAGTCATCCGTTACTATAGCATCCCAGTTTAGGCCTAGTTCTATACCTTGGTTAAGGATTGTCCCATCAACATTCTGAAATACAAATGGTACCGTTGCTGGCTGTACGGCTGGTAAATTTAAAAGAATGTCTGTAGTCTCTTTTCTATATAAATCAACACTTGCCGTAAAGCGATCGTAATTGAAACCTAAATCGATACCAAATGCAAATTGCATGGTTTCTTCCCACTTAAGATCAGGATTGGCAAACGCCACTTCTTCTGTAGCTGGTGCAGATAATTGCGAATTAGCTGCGATTTCTAAATCACTCCATCTGGTTCTGTTCACATACTGACCATAACCTAAACCGTCTTGGTTACCTGTAATACCCCAACTTAGTCTAAGCTTAAACGTTGAGAAAACATCTTCATTAATAAAATCTTCTTCATTTAACTTCCAAGCGAAGGCCGCGGAAGGGAAGACACCATATTTATTATTGCCACCAAACTTCGAAGACCCGTCTGCTCTTACCGTAGCGGTGAACAAGTACTTGTCATACAGGCTGTAATTGAGCCTTCCAAAGAAGGATTGTAGCTCATCCGTGAAATCAAAGGTGTCTACTGACAAGGCTGCGGTTCGAACTCTTGGTAAGGTTCCAACTGTTTGGTTTACGCTCGGAAGCAATCCTAGAGAAATAAACTGATCCCCTAAGCCAGGATTATTTTGAAATGTACCAATACCGTATCCCTGGTAGTTAGAAGCCAAGTTTCTGGTTTCATTGTAGGTTTCTTCCGTAATCCTTTGGATCTCTTTTAATTCTGTACTTGGAATCCCTTGTGCCAAAATATTCTGCCCTTTTCTTCTAAAATCCTGAAAAGAATAACCAATAAGAGCATCTAAGGTAGAATTAGAATAAGTCTTCTTATAGTTCAAAGTTAATTCTAATAACTTACTCTGCGCATCCAGATTACTTACAGCAGATCTACCATTACCTTGAGATCCATTGTCGATTCCGAGGATTTGGGGTCCAACAGTCTGTCCTCTGGTAGAAGATGAAGTGTCATAACCCATATTGGCCTTTGCTGATAACTCATCTGTTATAGCATAGTCCAGAGATAGATTTCCAAGAAATCTGTTCGTTTTTGTGTTGTCATCATAGTAAGCCAGTAAGTTCGCCGGGTTTCTGTCCGGGTCGGCACCAATATTTGGATTTGCCGTTAATGTAGGATTGGAATAGTACGAAGCAGCAAGCAAATCTCCGGTACTTCCAGAAGTTCTACTAATAAATGGCGCCTGATCGTTCGTTCTTGAAAGAGTACCCTGTAGGTTCACTTTAAGTCTGTCATCAAAAAATCTATGGGCTGCATTTATTCTACCAGCTATACGTTCAAAGTCGGTATTCTCTATGATACCAAATTGTTTAGAATAACCGAAGGTAGCTCGTACGTTTCCTTTTCCGTAGTTTTGAGAGTAAGATAAATTGTTATCTGTTGAGGCGGTCGTCCTAAATATAAAATCTTGCCAGTCTGTAGCTCCTCCAAGATTATTTCCTCCTCTTTCTATGAATTCTTCCGTAGTAAGCAAATCATATGTCTTTGCAGGGGAAGAGATGTTTAAATTGGTTGAAAAGCCCCATTGGCCTTTTGACCCGCCAGCTTTACCAGTTTTAGTGGTAATTACAACAACTCCGTTTGCACCTCTAGAACCATAAATCGCAGTTGCAGAAGCATCCTTAAGAACACTCATACTTTCGATATCATTTGGATTTAAAAAGTTTAAAGGGTTTTTTGCACCACTAGAACCTGTACCGATATCAGCTCCTTGAGCAGATGTTTCTTCATTGGAAACAGGCACCCCGTCGATAACGAATAAAGGACTGTTGTTTCCTCTAACAGAACCAGTACCCCTTATTCTTAAGGTGATTCCTGCTCCAGGCTCACCACTTGCCTGTGTTACTTGAACACCGGCAGTTTTACCCTGAATTAACTGTTCGGGTGAGGAAATAATACCCTGCTGGAAGTCTTCCGACGATACAGATGCCACTGCACCAGTTGCATCTTTTACAGTAGTAGTACCATAACCGATTATTACAACTTCATCCAAGGCTTCGGCATCTTCCTGTAATACTACATCAATAGAGGAACGACCATTTAAAGGGATTTCCTGTGTGCTGTAACCGATGTAACTAAATACAATGGTAGCATCACTTTCTACATTATTAAGTGTAAAATTACCATCAAAATCTGTTTGTGTACCATTGGTAGTTCCTTTAACTACAACACTAGCTCCTGGCAAGGGTCCACTAGCATCAGAAACTGTACCAGTCACTTCTTGAGCTTCCACTAATCCTATGCACAAAAGTGCACCAACCAATAGAAAGCTTTTTAGTAGCGTAATCTTCATAAAAAGTTATATTTAAGTTTAGTTAATTTGATTCCTAAAGATAAACCTAAAGCAAAATATTGGATAATTCATCATCAATGCTAGTAACGTGGAGAACGAAAACGGTTTCGTGTTAATAACTTTTAACAATGTTGTATCAATAAAATAGAATTACTAAAATTATTCAATCGTTAATTTTCAGGTATCTTTTTTATTAAAATCGAAACAAAGATATTATTTTTTTCTTTGGATTTACGAAAAAACAGACTCTTCTCTTTTTAGAAGAGCATGGAACAATGTTAAAATTTGTATACTTTACAAGCGCAAATATTCCTTATATTGTTTCCTAGGAAATCTAACCTTTCCGGATTTGAAAAAAAAAATTACACTTAAACAAATAGCAAGAGAATTAGACGTCTCAATTTCCACCGTGTCCAAAGCCTTAAAGAACAGCGGTGAGATTAGTGCAGAAACAAAGGAAAAGATTAAGGCCTTTGCAAAATTTTATAACTACAAGCCAAATAATATTGCGCTTAGTTTAAAAAATAAACGAACTAAGAATATTGGGGTAATAATTCCCGATATTGTACATCATTTTTTTACAACAGTTTTCAGAGGAATTGAGCAATATGCAGATAAAAATGGCTACAATGTTATTGCCTGTGTTTCGGATGAATCTTTTGACAAGGAAGTGATTAACATGGAAATGTTAGCAAATGGTAGTATTGATGGTTTTGTAATGGCTCTGTCAGCAGAGACTCAACTAAAAAAAGACTATCACCATATAAAAGAAGTAATAGACCAAGGTATGCCCCTGGTTTTATTCGATAGAGTAACCGATGATATAATTTGTGATAAAGTAGTAATAAACGACTTTGAAGCAGCCTATTTGGCAGTGCAGAAGCTCATAGACGACGGAAGAAGAAAAATAGGACTGGTAACAACCGAGACTTATTTAAATGTAAGTGAAAAGAGAGCCAATGGTTATTACAAGGCTTTAGAAGACAATGGGATACCCTTAGATGAAAACCTCGTATTAATGCTGCCTTTTCAGTTTGAAGATGAATCGTTGAGTCAAACTTATTTTAGAACACAAGAGTTGGATGCGGTCCTTTGTGTAAATGAAATATTCGCTGTTCGTTGTATGAAGATAGCTCAAAAATATGGATACGAAATACCACAGGATATAGCGTTTATAGGATTTACAGATGGCATTTTATCACGAATGGCAAGTCCGGCATTAACTGCTGTAGCACAACACGGGGAAGAGATGGGTGCTATCGCCGCTAAATTACTGATAGGCAAAATTGAGAACGAAAATATGGAAGAAGAGGAAGTGTTTAGAACCGAAGTTTTACAATCCACATTAATCGAAAGAGAATCTACCAACAACTAATTTCAAAGTAATAATAATAATATGAGTAAGGCCGGATTTATATTTGATTTGGACGGGGTGATTGTAGATACAGCAAAATACCACTACTTGGCTTGGAAGAATTTGGCAGATGAGCTGGACATTACCTTTACCAAGGAGGATAATGAAAGATTTAAGGGAGTTAGTAGAAGAAGATGTTTGGAGATACTTTTGAATATGGGAGGTGTAACAGTATCAAAGGAACAGTTTGAAACATGGTTGACAGAAAAAAATGAAGACTATCTGCGATACATTGATAAAATGGATGAGAATGAGATTTTACCAGATGTCCAAAAAACACTATCTTTTTTAAAAGAGAACAATATTCCCATGGCATTAGGCTCTGCAAGTAAAAATGCCATACCCATTTTAAAGAAAGTGTCTCTTTTGCACTATTTTGATGCGGTAGTAGATGGTAATTCTGTCACAAAAGCCAAACCAGATCCGGAAGTGTTTTTGATCGCTGCTGAAAAATTAGGATTGAGTCCAAAAAATTGTGTGGTTTACGAAGACGCGGTTGCGGGAATTCAGGCGGCAAATTCTGCAAATATGTTAAGTATAGGTATTGGTAGTGAAAATATACTTTCCGAAGCAACTTATAATTTTAAAGACTTCACCTATATGGATTTAGAATTTATTGATAAGTTAGTAAGGTCGTTAAAAGATAGAAACTAAAAAATTGTAGGCATATGAATAAAGAATATATTATACCTCAGCCATGGTCGATTGTAGAAGAAGGATACGATCGGACGAATGTAAAATCTTCTGAAAGCATTTTTAGCATTGGAAATGGGGCGATGGGGCAACGGGCAAATTTTGAAGAAAATTATAGCGGTCCAACTTTTCAGGGGAGTTATATAGCAGGGGTATACTATCCTGATAAAACCAGAGTAGGTTGGTGGAAGAATGGTTATCCCGAATATTTTGCCAAAGTTTTGAATGCTCCTAGTTGGATCGGTATCCGGGTTTTTGTAAATAAGGAAGAATTGGATTTACATAAGTGCCAGAAAGTACAAGATTTCAGGAGAGAACTAAACATGAAAGAGGGATGGTATAGCAGAAGTTTTACCGCAACCTTGCAAAATGGAACCTCTGTGGCGATTACTTCGCTACGTTTTTTGTCTTTGGCCATTGATGAGATTGGAGCCATAAAGTATACTGTAACCCCATTAGATTTGGATGCCGAAATTGAATTTGTCCCATATCTTGACAATGGAATTACCAATGAAGATAGTAATTGGGACGATAAGTTTTGGGAGGTTACCAATGTATCTTCAAAAGGGAATAAGGCTTTTATAGAAGCACATACAATGAAAACAAATTTTGAGGTTTGTACGTTTATGCAATCCCAAATAGAATTTCAGAATAAAACTGTCGATACCCCTAATAAGGAAGAAAAAAAAGAACTGTGGGTGGGTCAGAGTTTTTCACAAAATGTCCCTGCTGGAGAAACCATTTCACTAATTAAATATGGCGGTTATTGCGTTTCAAGAAAACACAAGAATAAAAATTTAACGGAGGCCGCCAAGACTGTGCTAAAAAAAGTAAATGCCATTGGCTTTGATGCCCTTTTGGAAAGACAGAAGGATTCCTGGGAAGCTATTTGGAAAATGAGTGATATTCAAATAGAAGGGGATGTAAAAGCACAGCAAGGTATTCGTTTTAATATATTTCATTTAAACCAGACTTATTTAGGTACAGATTCCACATTAAATATCGGACCAAAAGGATTTACTGGAGAGAAATATGGCGGGAGTACGTACTGGGATACAGAAGCCTATTGTATTCCTTTTTATATGGCGACAAAAGATCAAACAGTGGCCAGGAACCTTCTGCAATACCGGTATAACCACTTGGAAAAAGCCATAGAGAATGCCGAAAAATTAGGATTCGATAATGGGGCCGCCCTCTATCCTATGGTGACAATGAATGGAGAAGAATGTCATAATGAATGGGAAATTACTTTTGAAGAAATACATAGAAACGGGGCTATTGCCTTTGCCATTTATAACTATTACAGGTATACGGGAGATTATACCTATATTCCTGAAATGGGTCTTGAGGTTTTGATTGGTATTGCCAGATTTTGGGGGCAACGAGCTACCTTTTCTGAAGTTAAGAAGAAGTATGTAATCCTAGGGGTAACCGGGCCAAATGAATACGAGAATAATGTGAATAATAATTGGTATACCAATTACCTAGCTAAGTGGTGTCTGTCCTTCACTTTAGAACAATTAGAAAAAGTAAAAGAGGGCTATCGGGAGGATTATGATAGAATTATTGGACACACTTCATTAAGCGAGTCGGAAACAGAGACTTGGGAAGAGGTGGCTGGTAATTTGTATTTTCCATATTCAGAGGATTTAGGCATCTTTCTGCAACAGGATGGGTTCCTCGACAAGGAACAGATAACTGTGAAGGATTTGGATCCAGTACAACGCCCCATAAACCAAAAATGGAGTTGGGACAGAATATTGCGTTCACCATACATTAAACAAGCAGATACGCTTCAGGGGTTTTATTTATTTGAAGATCATTTTACAATGGAAGATCTTGAAAAACACTTCGATTTCTATGAGCCGTTTACAGTGCACGAATCCTCTTTATCTCCTTGTGTTCATAGCATACAGGCTGCTAAGCTCGGGAGAATGGAACAAGCATATCTATTTTATTTGCGAACATCCAGATTAGATTTGGATGATTATAACAAAGAAGTAGAAGAAGGTTTACACATCACCTCCATGGCAGGAACCTGGATGAGTATAGTGGAAGGATTTGGGGGTATGCGAATGAGAGATGACAAGCTCTCTTTTAGCCCGCAGATTCCAAAACAATGGGACTCCTATTCGTTTAAGGTAAACTTTCGGAACAGAATAATTAAGATCAGTGTTTCCGCAAAAGAGAGTCGTTTTGCTTATGAAGGAAATTCTGAAATGTCGATTCGTGTGAATGGAAAGAGAGTACTTCTAAAACCTTCCGAGGAGACGATTATTAAAAATTAAGTAGAGAATATTGTAAAGAAACACCTTCGAACTTAGAGATACGTTGAAGAGGTTATCACACACTTAAAAAATAAGAGTAGCGAAGAAGTTGTATTCTTATTTTAAAAATGAATTTGTCGTTTACCCAAAACATTAAGATCCATCCACCTAATTGGTGGGTTGGTATGAAACATTCTACTCTGCAGCTAATGGTCTACGGAGAAGAAATAGGTTCGTATGCCGTAGAGTTGATATATCCCGGAATAAAACTTAAAAGTGTCGTCAAAGCAACAAGTCCGAATTATCTTTTTTTAAATGTTGAAATAGAACCTACGGCTCAACCCGGTACTTTGTCCTTTAAGTTTTCAAGTCAAAAGACGAACAATCGTTTTAAAAAAAGCTTTTCCTTCCTTGAAAGAGATCAGGAAGCAGATGCGTTTCGAGGCTTTGATAGTTCAGACACGGTGTATTTAATTACACCGGATCGATTCTCCAATGGGAATCCTGAGATCGATGTGGTTGAAGGATTAATGGAAAACACAGTCAATCGAAAAGACGACTACGCCAGACATGGTGGGGATATCCACGGGATACAGCAACATCTTGACTATATTTCAGATATGGGATTTACTGCGATATGGCCTACTCCTATGTTGATCAATGATATGCCAGAAAAATCGTATCATGGGTATGCGATTACGGATTTTTATAAGGTTGATCCCCGTTTTGGATCACTAGAAGACTATATCGCTCTTTCCAAAGCCATGAAGAAAAAAGGGATAAAACACATCATGGATCAGGTCGTTAATCATTGTGGGTTGCATCATTGGTGGATGAAAGACTTACCGTTTGAAGATTGGATTAATTATCAGGATGTGTATAAATCTGGCTTAGAAATCCCCTTAACAAATCACAGAAGAACCGTCAATCAAGATAGTTATGCTTCGCAAACCGATTCAAAATTGATGCAGAATGGATGGTTCGTGCCAGACATGCCAGACCTGAATCATAAAAATACTTTTTTAGCCACCTATATGATTCAAAACAGTTTATGGTGGATAGAAATATTACATCTGTCTGGAATAAGGCAAGACACCTATTGCTATGGAGATAAGGATTTTATGAGTAAGTGGGCAGCGGCAATTATGACAGAGTATCCAAATTTTAATATAGTTGGGGAAGAATGGAGTTATAATCCATTGGTAGTAGGATATTGGCAACATGGATCAAAAAATACAGATGGTTATGTATCGAATCTGAAAACGGTGATGGATTTCCCTCTTGGTCAGGCACTTGTTAATGGACTTAGAGAAGAAGAAGGTTGGGATACGGGCCTTATAAAGCTCTACGAGGCTTTGGCAAATGATTTTGCATATAGTGATCCTCAATCCCTTTTGCTTTTCGGCGATAATCATGATGTAGACAGAATTTTTTGCCAGCTCGAAGAGGATATCCAAAAAGTAAGAATGGCTCTCTCCTTTATTCTAATAGCTCCAAGGATTCCGCAAATTTACTATGGGACGGAGTTGCTGCTTAGCAATAAAGGTAAACCTGGAGACCACGGTTCTATTAGAGCCGACTTTCCTGGTGGATGGAAGAATGATCCTGCAGACGGCTTTACTGGAGCGAATTTAAATCAAGAGCAAATAGAGATACAGGTCTTTTTAAAAAAGATTCTCAATTATAGAAAGGAAAGTAAGGCAATTCATAAGGGGAAGACCATTCATTTTGCTCCGGAGGCCGGAGTCTATGTGCTATTCAGAAAAAGGGATATTGAGACTGTAATTCTGATATTAAACAAGAATTCCGAACCGATTACTCTCGATTTACTTCGATTTGAGGAAATGGAAATAAGATCAAAGACTTTTATCAATCTAATAACTGGTAAAAAAAGTACCTTGGGGTCCAAATTGAGTTTAATGCAGAAAGGAAGTGTAATTTTATACAGAAAAGAAACTTAAAATGAAAACAGTTGTCTTTACATTTCTAATAACAGCATTAAGTATCAACTCCTATGGACAAATGAAAAAAGCGCCAAACTACAAGAATATGACCGAAGAACAAGAAGGCAAAAAAATTGTAATATACCAGGTATTCACCCGCTTATTTGGCAATACAAATACTAGAAATAAGCCATGGGGTACCATCGAGGAAAACGGAGTGGGTAAGTTCTCGGACTTTTCGAAAAAAGCACTTACAGAAATTAAAGATCTTGGAATAACACATATTTGGTATACAGGTGTTCCTCATCATGCCCTTGCAACGGATTATACAAAATATGGGATATCTAACGACGATCCAGATGTTGTGAAAGGAAGGGCAGGCTCCCCATATGCCGTAAAAGACTACTATAATGTTAATCCAGATTTAGCAGATGATCCATCCAGACGTCTCGAGGAATTCAAAGAATTAGTCCAGAGAACACATGAAGTTGGATTAAAGGTAATCATCGATATTGTTCCTAACCACGTAGCTCGGCGATATGAGGGGATGTCTACACCCAAGGGTATAAAGTCGTTCGGCGCAGAGGACGACACCAGTATGGAGTATTTACGCGATAATGACTTCTATTATATTCCGCAAGAATCCTTTAAAGTTCCCATTTGGAGAGATGGGTATCTACCGCTTGGTGGTAATAAACACCCATTGGCAGACGGCAAGTTTATGGAAAAACCAGCAAAATGGACTGGGAATGGATCCAGGCTCGCACAACCGGATTTCAATGATTGGTACGAAACGGTTAAAATTAATTATGGTGTTAAACCCGATGGAACATTTGATTTTGAGGTTCTCCCTGAAGCGATGGAGAATGCCAAGGTTCAGGAACATTACAACTTTTGGAAAAACATCGACGTTCCTTCTTCCTGGAATAAATTTAAGGAGATAGCTCATTTTTGGATGGCAGCTGGTGTGGATGGTTTTCGATTTGATATGGCTGAGATGGTTCCAGTAGAATTTTGGAGTTATTTGAATTCTAGCATTAAAG
This sequence comes from uncultured Eudoraea sp., assembly GCA_964636005.1. Classification (GTDB taxonomy): domain Bacteria; phylum Bacteroidota; class Bacteroidia; order Flavobacteriales; family Flavobacteriaceae; genus Eudoraea. The sequence continues at coordinate 8,455 of CAZWPZ010000083.1, read as the reverse complement.
TAAAGAAACCAGAGGCAATTCTTATTGCAGAAGTTTACAACCCAGCCCTATATAGAACCTATATCAGAAAAGGAAAAATGGACTATTTGTACGACAAGGTTGAGTTTTACGATAGCCTAAAACATATTATGCAAGGTCATGGTTGGACGGATCATATGCCCGTTGTCCAAAAAGGGCTGATGGACATAGAGCACCATATGTTACATTTTCTTGAAAATCATGATGAGCAACGTATTGCAAGTCCAGATTTCGCAGGGGACGCCGAAAAAGGTAAACCTGCCATGGTGGTGTCAGCAACCATCAGTACATCTCCAATGATGGTATATTTTGGGCAGGAAGTGGGAGAACCAGCTAAAGAGGACCCCGGTTTTGGAAGTCCTACAAGAACCTCTATCTTCGATTATGTTGGTGTACCGCATCATCAACGTTGGGTGAATAATAAGAAATTTGACGGAGGTCAACTTTCGGAAAAGGAAAGAGAACTTAGAGGATTTTATAAAAGACTCTTAACCTTTACCAGAGAAAGTGAGGCCTTAATGGGGAACTATGAAGATATTCACTATTACAACAGGGAGCAATCTGAAGTGTACAACCAGAAACTACTGTCTTACGTTCGCTGGAGTGATAATGAAAAGCTAGTCGTTCTGTCTAATTTTGATGATCATAGGTCCTACGAGTTCGATCTTAAAATTCCTGAGCATATCATAAGCACCTGGAAACTGAAAAACGGGGTATACGATTTGAATGAAGTTTTAGGCGCTGAGGAAAAATACCAATTAATTGTCGAGGATGGTAAAGGGCTTATCCGTCTTATGATTTCTCCATTGGAGTCTTTTATTTTTAAGTTGTAATACTCTTGGGCTCTACGACGTATCAGAAAGAATGCCATTAATTATCTTAAAAATGAATCTTGCAATTAAAACAATAGTAATTCTAATTATGGTGGGGAGCTCAATAGATATTTCCATTCAGGAAGAGATGAAAATAATAGGACATAGAGGTGCTATGGGATATGAAACAGAAAACAGTCTTCTGTCTCTTCAAAAGGCGCTTGATCTCAATGTAGACATGATAGAAATAGATGTCTTTAAAATAAAGAGCGGGGAAATAGTTGTTTTTCATGATGAAAAAATAGATAGGTTAACTAGTAGCAAAGGTTCTATTGAGAGTCTAACTCTACAAGAACTTAAGTCTCTGAAATTAAAGGGAGGTCATAGTATTCCCACACTTACCGAGGCGTTGGATCTAATTAACCATAAGGTTCCTGTAAATATTGAATTAAAAGGAGCGCATACGGCTAAAGAGGTAGATCGGCTAATTGAAGAATATTGTAAGAACCATGGGTGGACATTGGAGGACTTTGTAATTTCCAGTTTTGATTGGACCGAACTAAAAACCATGAGATCCATTAATTCTGACATTGCTATTGCAGTATTAACAGAAGATAATCCTCTTGATGCTATCGAAATGGCTAAGGAATTGAAGGCTTTCGCGATTAATCCAGATTATAAGACCATAGGTAAAAAAGAGGTCGAGCAAATACATCGACATGGCTACAAAGTATACGCCTATACCGTTAATAAGCCAGAGGACATAGAGAAGATGAAAGATTATGGTGTAGACGGTATTTTTACCAACTATCCAGATAGGGCGAGATGATGTATGACGTAATTGTTATTGGTGGTGGTGCAGCTGGTTTCTTTTGTGCAATTAATATAGCAGAGCTAAATCCGAACTTGAAGGTTGCTATTTTGGAAAAGTCTAATAAGACACTAGCCAAAGTAAAAATATCAGGAGGAGGCAGGTGTAATGTTACCCACGCAGCATACGATCCAAGAGAACTTGTCAGGAACTATCCCAGAGGCGAGAAAGAACTCTTAGGTCCATTCCATGTATTCTCAGTCCAGGACACCATAGATTTTTTTGAAAGCCGGGGAGTGCCTTTAAAAACCGAGGAGGATGGAAGAATTTTTCCCCAGTCTAATTCATCTCAATCAATAATTGACTGCTTTCAACGGGAGATTGAAACAAAAAGAATATCACTTCTTAAAGAGACGCAGATAGATGAATTTAGGCCAATAGGTCCAAATTCAGAAAATCCCAAGGGTAATTGGGAGCTTAGAACAAACAAGGGTTTATTTAGGTGCTCCAAACTAGTCGTGGCTACCGGCAGTAGTAAAAAGAGTTGGAAAATGCTGGATACTCTAGGTCATACTATCATTCCTTCAGTACCCTCCTTGTTTACTTTTAATATTAAAGATAGGTTGATTCAAAACCTTCCAGGTGTAAGCACCCCAGCAGAGGTTCGCATAAGGATTACTTCCGGAAATGGGAATTCTGGTAAATCCAAACTCCAGAATTTTGTTTCTTCTGGACCTCTTCTGATTACACACTGGGGCCTTAGTGGTCCTGCCATATTAAAACTTTCTGCTTGGGCAGCAAGAGAATTGAATGCTTGTGCCTATGATTTTAAGATACTCGTAAATTGGTTGCCAGATTGGAACAAAACGGAACTAACTAGTAAATTAAATGCACTTCGAAAATCGGAAGGGCGTAAAAGAATTTATAATTCTAAGGCATTCGACTTGCCATCCAGATTATGGATGGCTATTGCTGAAGATGCAGGTTTTGGTATGGAAGATAAATGGGCCGATGCTTCCAAAGGTAAAATGGAAAACCTAATAGGTAAACTTTTGGAAACCACTTTTAATGTAAACGGCAAAAGTACCTTTAAAGAAGAATTTGTATCGGCTGGGGGAGTCGAGTTAAAGGAAGTAAATTTTAAAACCTTTGAAAGTAAAGTTTTTCCAACACTATATTTTGCTGGTGAAGTATTAGATATTGATGCCGTGACTGGCGGATTTAATTTCCAAAATGCCTGGACAGGTGCCTACATAGTAGCTCAATCGATTGCCTATTCTTGATTTATACACACCTAAGAATATACTAAAAATAAGACAGCCGCAAATGCGCCACCTAGTATAGGTCCAATTATGGGTACCCATGCATACGACCATTTACTGGAACCTTTATTGGTAATGGGAAGGATGGCATGCATGATTCTTGGCCCAAGGTCACGGGCAGGATTAATGGCATAGCCGGTAGTGCCACCTAGGCAGAGACCAATTCCCCATACGACCAAAGCAACAGGAAGGGCTCCCAGAGAACCTAATCCGATTTTTGAGTTCGATTCAATAATGGAAGCATCCGTAAAGAACAACACGGCGAATACCAAAACAAAGGTGCCAAAAAATTCGCCCGTGACATTCGTTAGACTGTTTGGTATGGCAGGACTGGTTGAGAAGACACCAAATATTGCATCCTTTTCTGTAGTTGTCTTGAAGTGTTCTTTGTAGATCAACCAAACGCAAAAAGCACCAATAAGGGCCCCTATTAATTGCGCTAAAAAATAGGCTGGAACCATATGCCATGAAAAAAGTCCGGCAGTGGCAAGGCCAAAGGTTACCGCTGGATTAAGATGTGCTCCACTAGCTGGTGAGGCAACTACCACACCTACAAAGACGGCAAAGGCCCATCCTGTAGTGATAACTATCCAGCCGCTACCATTTCCATATGTCTGTTTTAAGGAGACATTCGCATTAACTCCACAACCGAGAAGAATTAATAAAAATGTACCAATAATTTCTGCAGTAAATGCCGTCATGTGTTTCTAAGATTAATGAGATTTCGACCAGTATTCCAAGGCATCTATTGCCTTATACCAACCTTTTATTTGTGCTTCAACTTCTTTTCTCTCGCTAACAGGAGTATAGGTTTTATCTGCTATCCATATGGCCTGAATTTCTTCTAGATTTTGCCAATAACCTACCGCTAAACCAGCCAGAAAAGCGGCACCCATTACAGTAGTTTCTACTATTTTAGGTCGTACCGTCGTTGTGTTGAGAACATCGGCTTGGAATTGCATTAAAAGATTATTTACGGTTGCTCCCCCGTCTACACGCAATTCTTTGATAGAAATTCCCGAATCAGCTTCCATCGCCTTGAGAATATCCATAGTTTGAAATGCAATTGCGTCAAGGGCTGCTCTGGCGATATGTGCATCCGAACTTCCCCGGGTAAGGCCGAACAAGCTGCCTTTGGCATGTTGGTTCCAGTGTGGAGCACCCAAACCTGCAAAAGCTGGCACAAAAAATACCCCTTCCGAACTCTCTACCTGAGAGGCTAGCGTTTCGACTTCTTCGGATGATTGAATAATTTTTAAACTGTCTCTTAACCATTGTACAACTGCTCCGGCTATAAAAATACTCCCTTCTAAGGCGTATTCTACTTTGCCATTTATTTGCCATGCAATGGAGGTAAGTAGATTATTTTTAGAAACAATAGGTCGGTCTCCGATGTTCATAAGCATAAAACAGCCCGTACCGTAGGTATTTTTTACCATGCCTGCTCTGGTACACATTTGACCAAATAAAGCTGCTTGTTGATCACCGGCTATTCCTGCGATAGGGACACGAGCAGCAAACAAACTGCCATGCGTATACCCATATATCTCGCTGGATTGTTTAACCTTGGGGAGCATACTTTTTGGGATGGTGAAAAGTTCCAATAAATCTTCATCCCATTCTAAAGAATTTATATTGAACAATAGTGTCCTGCAAGCATTGGTCACATCGGTAATGTGTAGGTCTCCTTTGGTCATGTTCCAAATCAACCAGGTATCTATGGTGCCGAGCAGTAATTCTCCTGCCTCTGCTTTCTGTCTTGCTCCTTCTACATTGTCTAGTATCCACTTTACTTTGGTTCCAGAAAAATAGGCGTCTATCACAAGACCCGTTTTTTCTCTTATCATAGAAGACATACCTTCTTCTTTCAATTGGTCGCAATAGGAAGCAGTGCGTTTATCTTGCCAAACAATTGCATTGTAAATTGGCTCGCCACTATTTCTATCCCATACGACCACAGTCTCTCTTTGGTTGGTGATACCAATACCAGCTATATTTTCGGCAGACAATCGTTTTTTGATAACTGCCTCTGAAACCATTGAGAGTTGTGTACTCCATATTTCCATGGCATCGTGCTCTACCCATCCGGGTTTTGGAAAATATTGAGTAAATTCTTTTTGTGCCGATGAAATTATCGTTCCATTTTTATCGAATACTACAGCGCGGCAACTTGTTGTACCTTGATCCAAGGCTAGAATAAAGGTTTCCATAACAATTTGAAAGTTCGTATATGTTAGTTTTGAGTAAGATACTAAATGTATTTTATTTAGAGTGTACTTTATATTTTCTTACTTTGGAACTTTTTAAGTATTATTCTATGCCCAAATATGTAGCCTTATTTAGAGGAATTAATGTGAGTGGTAAAAATCTCATTCGCATGGAAAGTCTGCGTGATTTTTTTGGATCGCTTGGGTTAAAGGATGTTCAAAGCTATATTCAAAGCGGGAATATTATTTTTTATACCGATGAGAAGAATTCTCAGTTGCTGGAAAACTTACTAGAAAAGGAATTCCTTCAACATTTTGGCTATTCCGTTCCTATATTAGTGCTTACAAAAGAGCGAGTGAAAACAGCCTTAGATAGTTCTCCTATTGCCGTTTCTAAAGAGGAATCTAAAATAAGCAGCTACTATGTTTTTCTGAAAGATACTCCGCTTCTAGAAAAACAAGATTCATTTAGGGAGGAAACCTTCGAATATGAACGATTTACTATTTATGATAAGCTTGTTTATCTGGAATGTCTGAAAGGAATGGGCAAGGCCAAACTTAACACCAATATAATCGAAAAGAAACTAGGTGTACCAGCCACAGCCAGAAACCAGAGAACTATGCTAAAGATTTACAGTTTACTAGAAAACTAATTTAATTCCCAAATTTTATAGTTTAGGATAGTTGCGAAGCAGACCCATAGAAAATATGGAATCAACAGATAGGCCGCTGTCTTACTTACTACATTAAACCATTTAATAGTTAGTAAGATTAAAGCCAATAAAAATAAAATTATCAAAAGACCTAAAAAAGGATTTTTTAATCCAAAGAAAACAATACTCCACAAGGCGTTTACGAGTAATTGAAACCCAAAGTTGTACAGTGCTGTTTTAACCCAGATATGATAAAATCCTCTTGCCCAAACAAGTCCAGCAGCCACCCCCATTAATACGTAAAGTACTGTCCATACTGGTCCAAATAACCAATTTGGAGGAGTGAAACTAGGTTTGTTTAATTCTAAATACCACTCATTTACGGAGGACTGTGTAGCAAAGCCCGACAAAAACCCAATGGCCAGACAAATAGTGACAGAGATGAGGATATATGTTAGTGTTTTTTTCAATGGTTTAGGTTGCAAGTTCTCTAAAATAGTAATTTATTTTAATTGGGGCTACGGCAATGTTCGTAAAAACTATCTTTGTAGAAATTAATGAGAAATGACTGAATCTGACTTTATCTTACCAACCTATTCATGTTCTATAGATTCTGGGAAGACCCAATGGAGTGCACCAAGTAATATTGCATTGGTTAAGTATTGGGGTAAATATGCGTCACAGATACCGGCAAATGCTTCTGTAAGTTTTACGCTAACGAACTGTAAAACAGATACCATACTACACTATACAAGAAGGGAAAAAAAAGAGGATCATTACTCCATAGCCCTATACCTAGATGGAAAAGTAAATCAGGATTTCTTGCCAAAAATAGAGACTTTTTTTAAGAGAATAGAAGCGTATGTCCCGTTTCTGAAAGACTACCATTTCGAGGTCAGGACATCTAATACATTTCCCCACAGCAGTGGGATTGCCTCTTCCGCTAGTGGTCTTGCTGCTCTTTCCTTATGTATAATGGAAATGGAAAAAGAGATGAATCCTGCGATATCCGAGGAATTTTTTTATAGAAAAGCATCTTTTCTCGCCAGACTAGGTTCTGGTAGTGCGTGTAGAAGTATAAAGGGAAGTCTTGTGGTTTGGGGAGAACACAGTAAAATAGAAAAGAGTTCTAATTTGTATGGAGTTCCTTATCCTTATCCCTTAAACGAGGTATTTAGAACCTATCAGGATACTATCTTATTGGTACATAAAGGGGTTAAGACGGTGAGTAGCACTGTGGGGCATAATTTAATGAATAACCATCCTTATGCTGATGCACGTTTTAAGCAGGCAAATGCAAATTTAGATAGACTCCAAGGAGTATTCGCCTCGGGCGATCTAAAGAGTTTTGTGGAAATTGTAGAGAGTGAAGCTTTAAATTTACACGCAATGATGATGAGTAGTCTACCCTATTTTGTCCTTATGAAACCTAACACCTTAGAGATAATTCACAAGGTATGGGAGTTTAGACAGAATACAAATAGTGATTTGTGTTTTACACTGGACGCCGGAGCAAATGTTCACTTACTCTATCCAGAGAACCAGAAGCAGGAAGTTTTAGAGTTTATAGAAAAAGAACTCGTTGCGTATTGTGAAAATGGGCAGTATATTTGCGACCATGTTGGGGAAGGGGCTAAAAAATTGTAATTTAAGCACTTAATTCAGGCGAATTCGCGTTATATTAGAGAAGAATTTGTTAGTAAGGTATGAAAGGACCATTATTTTATTCTAAAATATTGTTGTTTGGAGAATATGGGATTATAAAAGACTCGAAAGGTCTTTCCATACCATATAATTTTTTTAAAGGAGCACTCAAATCCGAAAAGGAGTTGTCTCCTAGTGCCAAAGTTTCTAATGATAGCTTACGAAACTACTATACTTACCTGGAGAAGTTACAAGAGCGCGAGCCTAACTTAATTTCCTTTAAACTTAAGGCTTTAAAAAGAGATGTCGAAAACGGTATGTATTTCGATAGTTCTATACCGCAAGGTTATGGGATTGGTAGTAGCGGGGCACTGGTAGCCGCGATTTACGACAAGTATGCACATAATAAGATTACCGTTCTAGAGAATTTAACTAGAGAAAAGCTTCTGAGATTAAAAGAAATATTTGGTAAAATGGAATCCTTTTTCCATGGGAAGTCATCTGGTTTAGACCCCTTAAATAGCTACCTAAGCTTACCCATTCTCATCAACTCTCAAGACAATATAGAGTCTACTAGCATTCCATCACAGAATTTAAATGGGAAAGGTGCCGTTTTTCTATTAGACAGTGGGATTACTGGTGAGACCGCTCCTATGGTTCAGATTTTTATGGAAAAGATGAAAAACGAAGGTTTTCGAAACATCCTTAAAGACCAGTTTATAAAACATACAGATGCCTGTGTCGATGATTTTGTAAGTGGGAATATTAAATCTCTATTTGATAATTTAAAACAATTATCCAATGTTGTTCTCGACCATTTTAAACCTATGATACCAAAAGAGTTTCACAAACTTTGGAAGCAAGGAATTGTCACTAATGACTACTATCTAAAGCTCTGTGGCTCAGGTGGAGGAGGCTATATTTTAGGGTTTACAGAAGACCTTGAAAAGGCACGCACAGCCTTAAAAGGGCATCATTTAGAAGTTGT
>CAZWPZ010000082.1:0-12109 GCA_964636005.1 uncultured Eudoraea sp. | reverse complement strand
TTACAAAACTTCCAACAGTCAATTGCAAATCTTTTAGTTCTAAGTCTTAAATCTTGCACCACTTTTTTGAATTTCAATAATTTAATACTGTTCCCTAGAAATGATCCTTTATAATTTGAACCTTACTTTTCGAACCTCCTACCTCGTACCTAGTACCTCGTACCTCGTAGTTCCACTATCCCAACCAACCTGGTCTATCCAAACTTCGATATTGAATGGCTTCTGTTATGTGTTCTGATTGGATATGGGCGCTAGGCTCCAAATCTGCAATGGTTCTCGCTACTTTTAGGATTCTATCGTACGCCCGAGCAGAAAGGCTTAACTGTTCCATGGCCTTTTTTAACAGGACTTCCGAAGCATGGTCTAATGGACAAAACTGGCGAATCTGTCTCGTATTCATTTGTGCATTGTAATACACGTTTTCGACTTCCTGGAATCGGTTGGTTTGCTCCGCTCTTGCCTTGGTCACTCTTCCCTTAATTTCTGCACTGCTTTCCCCTTTTCGTTTTGCAGAGAGCTCTTCAAAGGGTACCGGACTAACTTCTATATGTAGATCTATTCTGTCTAATAAAGGACCGGATATCTTCCCTATATACCGTTGCATTTCACGAGGAGATGATCTTTGATTGGAACCATCATTAAAAAATCCACTTGGACTGGGGTTCATACTTGCAACGAGCATAAAACTACTGGGATAGGTAATTGTAAAACGTGCTCTGGAAATAGTTACCTCTCTGTCTTCCAAGGGTTGTCGCATAACCTCCAAAACACATCGTTTAAATTCTGGAAGTTCATCTAAAAACAAAACACCATTGTGAGATAAGGAAATCTCTCCCGGCTGTGGATAACTGCCACCCCCTACCAGAGCAACATCCGATATGGTGTGATGTGGACTGCGAAACGGACGCTGGCATATAATACCATCCGATCTATTCTTACCTACAACAGAATGAATTTTGGTTGTCTCCAGGGCTTCTTTTAAATTCATTGGAGGTAATATAGAAGGTAGGCGTTTGGCAAGCATCGTCTTTCCAGACCCTGGGGGACCAATTAATATTATGTTATGTCCTCCAGCAGCAGCAATTTCCATACACCGCTTTACTCCTTCTTGCCCTCGAACATCGGAGAAGTCGTGTTCCCAGTTCGTATTTTGTTTTTTAAATAGAAAGTTGATATCAATTTGAGTAGGACTAAGCTTCCCTTCCTCATTAAAAAAAGAAATAACTTCCACGAGGTCATGACAACCATAGACGTCTATTCCCTTGACAATGGCGGCTTCTTCTGCATTGGAATTGGGTAGTATTAAGCCTTTAAACCCTTCTTCCTGGGCCTTAATTGCAATGGGCAGTGCTCCACGAATGGGATGTAGTGCTCCATCCAGGGATAATTCTCCCATAATGATATAGTCGCTAATATTCTTAGCCGATATTTGTTTTGAGGCAACGAGAATTCCGATAGCCAAGCTAAGGTCATAGGCAGCTCCTTCCTTTCTTAAATCTGCAGGAGCCAGATTGATCGTTATCTTTTTACCAGGAATCTTAAAACCATTATTGCTTAATGCTGCCGCAATTCGATAGTTACTCTCTTTAATGGCATTGTCTGGTAAACCAACGAGATGGTACCCTATACCTTTGTCGACATTTACTTCTACAGTGACGGTAGTTGCCTCTACACCAAATAAGGCACTTCCATAAACTTTCGTGAGCATGCTTCTGTTTCCCTTTTACTTTTTGATAGAAACAACATAGGTACTGCAATTCACTTCAAGTCTACTTCAGTATATATGAATTATAGGGAACCTTATAATTTCACTATCATTTCAAAAAGTAAAACTCTTAAGGGCCAAAGGCAAATTAATAGCCACTACAGCGATTCAAAGAATTCTTTATACCACCAGCTGGTTTTAAGTTCAGGTACTGGTTCTTTATATAATAGGGTTTATTGGGGAATTAGTCTCAGCTTACTGGAAGAGTCTATTATTTCCTTTTTATTGAGCAACATTTTACGAAACTTATTCGCGTGATATAATGGCGCCTGGTCCTTGTAGTGTTTACTGAAAGGGTTGCCCGACTGTCCGGTTGGAAGTATACTTTTTGAGTTTTCAATATCGGAGAAGTCGACTACGATTCTGGTCGAGGGTCCACTTTTAATTGTATATTCAGATTCTTTGTCATATCCGAAATACATATTATTGATCACTTCTCTGGATCCATCGACCTCAAAAGGGCCTACATTAAAAAAAGTACGTAAGGCGTCGACTTGACCAATAGGATGTGGATGCTCTACTTTATGTAGTCTATTCCATGTCCACTTGGTAAAATCCTCGCCCAGATCCTCACCTAAACTTTTAACAGCAACTCGAAACGCTTGTAATACAATATCCTTTCGATTCTCCACCATATCTTCCGTATTAACGTTGTCCCACCAAACGGAAAATTCCTTTTCTACTAAAGGAGCTATTAATCTTTTATGAAAATGGGTGTTTAAAAAATCGATAAACAGGTCTTCCCCCAGTTCGTCTTCAAATGTCAATTTTAATAAATTATAGATCCATCGATGATAAATTCCCGGAGCAATTGCATCCAGGGAGTGATCTCCATCCCAATTTTTCAATTGAAGTAATAGTTCTTCATCCATCTCATTTATAGAATCGACGGCTATTAATTCGACCAGGGTTTTTCCTATAGACGCATTTACTGGCGAGGTATTGTCTAGCATCATATTCTGGATATCTTCCGCATTCCATTTATTTTGACCTTCAAGAAGTTCTACAATTCTTTTTCCTCTATTTTCAGGTAAGTAATACCCTGGATACAAACGGCCATCAATGGAATCAGGTTGATTGTTTGCAGAATAGACATAACCCCAAGGCGGATTCACCGCTGATGGATTTTCTTCAAAATCCAAGTAGCGAACGGGTTCCATAGGTGCTGTCGCACCATCCATAATAAGTTTGGTATTTACACTATCTTCTAGCTGATATAGCTTCGCAGTAGCCCACCAAGCGATATTACCCTCCACATCGCCATACATAATATTGAGACCTGGGGCGTGTACCTTTTTTAAAGCCTTCTCTACTTCCTGGATATTCGTGGCATGATGTAATTGATAAAAACCCTCTAGATTCCGGTTTTCTTCTCTGGTATAAATCCACGACATACTAACGGGACCAGTGCCCTTTACCTTAGTTCCAAAAGAGGTCATAATGGGGCCACGTTCGGTTCTTTGGTAGGTAAATACTTCTGGATCGCTGTCTTTAACTTGAACTTTTTTGGTGATGGTTTCCAGGTTTTTCCATCCTTCCGGAGTCTTGTATTGGGTAGAGTCTTCTGGGTGGAATTCTTCAAAAAAGAAATCGATATCATCGTTTTCGAACATCGTCAGGCCAAATGCCGTTTTCCGGTTATGTCCCATTAACGGAAAGGGTATTCCTGCCATATAGTAACCGTATTTCTCGTATGCAGGAGTATTTATATGCGCTTCATACCAGACTGCTGGTTGTGCAAACCCTATATGTGGGTCATTCGCCAAAATTACCGATCCATTGGTTGTCTTCTCTTTGCTAAGCACCCAGCTATTACTCCCAATGAAAGGGGCAACAGGCAATTGGTCGAATCCCTCAGGGAGCAGATTGCTCATTACATTGGACGGTAGGTTCAGCGAGTCTTTTTTATAATTCTTGATCCATTCCGTATTCACGTTTGCATTTATCTCTAAATCGACCAAATATTCTTCACCAAGGGTTCTGGCAATTTCTGTCAACAATGGGTCTGTTTTATGAGCCATAGCGAAACTAAAAGCCATGTAGCCCATGCTATTGAATACATCTTTTAACGTAAATGGTTCTTTCTCAATTCCCGTCAAATAAAACTCTATCGGAGTAGGACCGGTTTCAATAAAAAAGTTGATGCCGTCTAAGTAAGCCTGAGCTATTTTGTAGGCTTCTTTCTCCTTATCTATCTCAGAAATAGTTTTGTTAGTTGCTTCGTCAATTCCCAAAGAGAGCAAAAATTTGTCCGTCTCCACCAGATCTTTCCCAAAAACTTCCGACAGCCTTCCTGTACCGACGCGTCTTAGCAGTTCCATCTGCCATAAACGATCTTGGGCATGTACATATCCCAAGGCCTTGGTAGCATCCATTTCTGTTTCTGAATAAATATGTGGAATACCGTAGGTATCAAAATAGACCTCCACCTCTGTACCCAAAATAGGGAGTTTTTTATCTCCAGAATATTCTGGTTTCATGGTCTGGACAAAAAAGTATCCGCCAATAAGAATCACCACCAGGAGTAGAAGAGAAACCAGTAGTATCCGCTTTAAAATTTTCATAACCAATAATGTTTTAAAAAGAGGTAGATTTTACTCAAATTTTCAACGAACTAACTTCTTCAATATAAAAAAAAGCATCCATGTTATTTACTTGCTGTATGCTTACCCTTAGTCCCAGAACCATCAAAGGTTTCTAATCCTGAACGCAGCCAAGCTTCATAGGTTTCTACATCCGAATTTTGAATGGCAGAATTCAAGACCTCAAATTCTGGAGAGAGCATTACATAATAAGGCTGAGAAATGGCCCCAAAGTTTATGTTTTGAAAAGTTCCCCATTTCGTACCAATAGTTTGTACTTTCTTTACATTGCCAGAGTCGAACTTAAAAACGAACTGATCTTCCTCAGACAATTTTGTTCTGTCGTCTACATAAAGAGAAATCAGAACCACTTCTTCTTTAAGAATTTCGAATATATTGGGGTCACTCCAAACATGTTCTTCCATTCTTCTACAATTCACGCAGGCCCAGCCGGTAAAATCAAGAAGTATTGGCTTATTCGTCTTCTTGGCTTCTGCCACACCTGTGTTCAAATCCTTATAACAATCCAATCCAAGAGGGCATTCGTTGTCTTTCTGTTCGATAGAATAAAAGTCGGGCGGAGGAAAACCGCTCAAAAGTTTCAGTCGGGAATAATTGAAAATCCCCAGAAACAAATAAATAGTGAATGCTCCACTTAGAATACCTAAGCCGATTCTCACTTTAGAGGTTTTAGCTTCTTTTCCCTCATGTGGAAAACGGTACACCTTTAAAAGGTATAGGGTAAGCAATAGGAACAAGACAACCCAAATACCAATAAATATTTCTCGTTTTAGTATTCCCCAATTTCCAACTAAGTCTGCATTAGATAGAAACTTAAAGGCAAGGGCCAGTTCTAAAAACCCTAAAACAACCTTGACGGTATTCATCCATCCACCAGACTTTGGCAACCGACTTAATAAAGCAGGAAACATCGCGAATAAGGCAAAAGGAAGGGCAAGAGCCACGCCAAAACCGACCATACCGGCCGATAAGTTTAAGGCAACATCCCCTTCGGCCAGAGCGGTCCCGCCAAGAAGTCCACCTAAAATAGGACCAGTACATGAAAATGAAACTATGGCCAAAGTAAGGGCCATAAAAAATATGCCTAGTCCCCCACCTACTCTTGTAGAAATGGAGTCCATTTTAGTCGACCAGGAGCTCGGAAGTGTTAGTTCGAAGTATCCAAAAAATGAAAATGCAAAAAACACAAATAAAAGGAAGAAGCCCAAATTAAGCCAAATATTGGTGGCTATGGTATTGAGTATTTGCGGATCAACAGAGTCAAAAAGATGAAATGGAATACTTAAAAGAAAATAAATAAGAACAATAAAAAATCCATACAGTAAGGCTTGCCAAACCCCAGAGCTTCCATTGTTGGCGTGTTTGGTAAAAAAGGACACGGTTAGTGGGATCATAGGAAAAACACAAGGTGTTAGAATTGCGATTAACCCACCTAAGAAACCAAGTCCAAAAATAACCCAAAGACTGGACTTCTTATTGGAATCCATTGTTGTATCCGAATTCAATCTATCCTTTTGCTTTAGATCTAACTTTAATGCCTCGGCCAACAACCTACTCCTGTCATCAATCGTTTCTGTCTCAGCAATCGCTTCTTTTCCATTGAGGGAGATGTTAAACGTAACATCTTTAGGAATACAGACTTCCTTACAGACTTGATAAAAAAGATTAACATCGATTTGACTTAAGGACTTATTGATAAGTTTAATATCCTGCTTAAAACCTACTTGCTTTTTAAAAAAGGTTTCCTCTACCTCAAAAATATCGTTGTATTCCTTTTGGGTCTCACTTTCTTCCGTTTTTCCAATCAATTCAAAATCTTCTCCTGCTCCGTAGAAAGTAAATTCACTTGGTAGAGAACCGTTTGGATCTGTAAATTGAGAATATACATGCCAACCATCTTCTATATAACCTTCTATGAAAATAGTGAGGGTAGAATCTGTGTGTTGTTCCACACTATGGGTCCAAACTACTGGGTCCTGATTCTCTTGGGCATACATAGATACACCCAAGACAAACTGCAACAAAAGTATTAAGTGAAACCTCATATATTAACGGAAATTTTTACGATTTTTTTTGTTGTTTTAGTAACCTTAAAACGGTTATCGGTTCTTTGTCCTACCACCCAGACTATATTTTCTCCTGAAGTAAGCAGCCACTGTGCTTCTTTCATATTTACAGAGTATTTTTGATCCTTAAAGTATTTCGATAGCTTTTTTTTACCTCTCATTCCAAAAGGATAAAAATAGTCTCCTTTTTTGTATTTCCTTACAACTAGTATATCCTCTAACGTATCCTTATCTGCATATAATATATCGTTTCCCTTATTTTCCATTTGATCGACAAAGCTTAGACGCATGGGAAATGGGTTTTCAACTTGTGCAGGCACTACTGGTATTTGCCATTCCTTGTTTTGATTTTCTGGAATTGGTTGGAGGAGTAGAACCGTTCGATCTTTATTTAAACGATGCGTTTTGGAATATAGAGACTTTCCACTTTTGGCGTCCAATAGAGCTTCGATATCGTTCCACTGTGTAAAACCATATTCCTTAAATAGAACGTACAAATATGGTTTTAAAGGATGAAACTGTTTTAAAGTATCGATAGAAATGGTAATGACACCCTCGTTTTCCTGGAATAAATCGCGCTTTAATTGTTCCGTATACCGATCAATTAGAACATTACTTTCTTGTAAGTGAGCTCTTGTGCGTTCGAAGTTTTGCAAAAAGGATGGATGAAGCGATTTTAGTGCTGGTACGACATTATGGCGAATCTTATTGCGCAGGTATTTTTGCTCCTCATTAGAACTGTCTTCTCTCCATTCCAATCCTACTTCACTGGCATAATTCAGGATTTCCGCTCTCGCAAAAGGAAGTAAGGGTCTGCATATCCGATTATTTCTTTCCGGGATACCTAATAGGCCATCAATACCTGTTCCCCTGCTTAGGTTTATAAGAAAGGTTTCTAAGCTGTCGTCTGCATGGTGCGCGGTCACAATTTTGGTTAGTCCTTTTTCCTCAACTACCGCATTAAACCAATTGTAACGCAATTCTCGGGCTGCTTCCTGGATAGAACACCTATGCTCAGCAACATAAGCATTTGTATCAAACTCTTTTGTCAAAACTTCTTTTTCAATTCTCATGGCAAGTTCTACAACAAAAGTCGCGTCGAGATCACTTTCATCACCTCTGAGTCTAAAATTGCAATGCGCCAATACAAAATCATAGCGTAGTTGGGCCAAGAGATGTGCAAGTACAACACTATCCACACCGCCGCTGCACGCCAATAGGAATGTACCCTCACTAAGCTCTTTAAACTGGGACGAAAGATGTTCTTTTAGTGCCTTAAGCATTTTACAAAATTACGCAAACTAAGATAAAAAGGAGGAGTATAAAGGAAATAGGAAGATTCGTTTGGTTAATTTTCATTTTTCTAAAACATGCCTCATCGCTTTTGCTTTTATCAAGCATTCTTCGTACTCCTGATCGGCTTTTGCATTGGCTGTAATGGCACTTCCTACGGTAAAAGATACATATTGTTTCTTTTCATTATACAAAATGGTACGAATTAAAACACTAAGATCGAAGTCGCCACTTGGCATAAAATACCCCAGTGCACCGCTATAAGTCCCCCGTTTAGATTCTTCCACTGCCTCAATTAGCAACATGGCCGCTATTTTTGGTGCCCCGGTCATGCTTCCCATCGGAAAACTGTCTTTTAGTAAGGCTACCGAGTTTATATTCTTATCGACTTCAGAGGTAATGGTAGATAGCATTTGATGTACCTGTTTATAGGTATAAACGGCACATAATTCTTCTACTGACACACTGCCCTTTTGCGCACTTTTAGACAAATCGTTACGGACTAAATCAACAATCATTATATTTTCGGCCCTTTCTTTAGGATCTAAGGCTAACTGATCCTTTAATTTTTGATCTTCCAACCTATCTGAAAGTCGCTTAGCTGTTCCCTTCATGGGCTGGGAAACTATTTTTGTTCCTTGTCTTTTAAGATAGCGTTCCGGGGAGGCGGATATTACATAGAAATCTCTGAAATGAAGAAAAGATGCAAAAGGCGCCTTGGATAGTTCATTTAAACGTTCGTAGGTAGTGTAAGGGTCGATAGATGTATTATTAGAATAGAATTCCTGACAAAAATTCACCTCGTAAATATCTCCTCTATGAATGTGTTCCTGCAGAAAAGAAAAACGCTTGTAGTACTCCTCTTTAAAAATCTTCATTTGAATTTTTATATCGCTGCTGAATGATAAATCAGAGGACTTCTTGTAAAAATCGTCATTGATTAGTTTTTGAAAGTCTTGATCAATCTCATGAGCGACATGGTTAAAGTACTTGAACTCTGCCTGATTTCCTTTTAGTAAAATAAGTTTTGCGGGTTGAAAGAAATACAGATCGGGGAATTCAAGATCGTCCTGATTTTTAGAATACAGTGCTTCAATAGCATTTTTTAAATCATACCCCAGATAGCCAAAAGACCAGTCCTTAATGCTGAGTTGAAATTTTTGAAGTTTTTCAAACCCCTTGTTATAGGAACAACACAGTTCATTTACTACGCCGGCAGCAAAGATGAAATCGTAGTTGGAATACCGATGGCCTATATCATTGGTCTCTAACCAAATTTTGGTTGAAAATTCCTTGGCCCAATTTTTAATCTGACTAACAAAAAAAGGGACGTCTTCTATTTTAAAAACCTTTTCGGACCGCAAGGTATTTATAGTTTTGAAGCAAATTCTGAAATGGCTTTCTGATGCGCTTCGTATAATTCTTTGTCTTGAATACCCGCTTCGGAATGTAACTGTTCGTGGAAAGAGGGTAACGAAAAGGTGGCAACAATCTCTGCTCCAAATCTTTCTAATAGTTTTTTGGACACTTCTAAGGAACTTTTAGCTCCTCTTTTACCCCCTGAAGTTGCCATTAATAAAACAGGGGTATCCGCTAGGAAATTGCGATCTACTCTGGATAACCAGTCGATTAGGTTTTTAAAATAGGCAGAGGGGTTCCCGTTGTGTTCATTAACAGAAATTACAAGACCGTCTACCCTTTTGATATCGTTGCAAAGCTCTACCAAGCTATTCAGATACCCGTTTTCCCTCTCATAATCCTCACTAAACATGGGAAATGGAAAAAGAGCCATATTTAAGGTAGTAACTTTATTATCTTTTAAGAAATCTACGGTGTGTTTTACAAGTTTAAAGTTGATGGAAGTGGAAGAATTACTTCCTGCAAAGGCTAATATTTCTGCCATAGAATACGTTGTTTAGAGTGTAAAATTACCTTATTTTAAACGGTTATGCGAGCTTTTTATCTAATTTTATACTTCCTAAACATCCAAAAGAAGCTAAATACAGTATATACCGTAGAGCAAACATTATGGAGCGTAAATCCTTAAGGCTATTTTTTATTGATGCGATTCGAGCATGGGCCATCCTTATGATGCTTCAAGGACACTTTGTTGATGGCTTGTTGGCAAACATATTCAGAGACAACTCCAATGAATTTTATTCCTTATGGAAATACTTTAGAGGTATTACCGCTCCTGTATTTTTTACAGTATCCGGATTTATTTTCACCTTCTTACTATTGCGGAACGACCAAAAGGGCCTGCCAAATCCACGTGTAAAAAAAGGTATTCGCAGGGGGCTTCAGCTAATTGGCATTGGGTATTTATTGCGTATTAATATTCCAGGACTACTAAAAGGTCAGGTCTATAGTTCAACATTTTTAGTGGATGTACTACATATCATAGGACTTTCCATATTAGGAGTTATTCTTGTTTACATCCTAACCAAACGTTTTAAAGACTCCGTATTTCCATTCGTTCTTTTGTTTTTGGGACTGCTTATATTTATAACCGAACCTCTCTATAGCAAACAAGCCATAGTTTGGCTTCCAGATTTTATAGCGAACTATTTTACAAGAGCAAATGGTTCTGTTTTCACTATTATTCCATGGTTTGGTTATGCTTGTTTTGGGGGTGTTCTTGCCTCTATCTTCCTGAGGCACCTTAGTTCGAAAAAGTTGTATCCTGTAGCGATTATTGGGTTTACCTCTGTTGGTTTACTACTGTTATTTAAATCTTCTATGTTCTTTGTTTGGTTATCCCAGGTGAGCTCTATAGATGTTTTTAATAGAATCAGTATGAATAATTATCTTTTTATTCGGCTGGGAGACGTACTACTTGTTTTCGCCACTTTTATGCTGTTAAGAAAGTTGTGGGAACAAAGGACTATTTTACGTATTGGTCAGAATACACTGTCCATTTATGTAATACATTTTATTTTGTTATACGGCAGTTTTACTGGTCTAGGGCTCTATAGATTTTATAATCACAGCCTACCCCCTGAAATCGTTATTCCCGGCGCGCTTGTTTTTATGGCAATATGTACTATTACAGCTTTGTTATATGCCAAATACGAAGTTCCTATCCGATCTAATATATCCTATGCAATAGAAGAGTCGCGAGTCTTTGTAAAGCAGCAGATATACCAGTTCTTTCGATATATAAAAATTGTCCGCTACAAGCTCTCAAAAAATAAGTATTCCTAATTGCTAAGACCGCAAATTACTACAGGTTTTAGATATGTAAAGCCCTATTATCCGTAGCAGCTAAAGCAGCCTCTTTTACGGCTTCTGCATAGGTTGGATGTGCGTGACTCATTCGTGCAATATCTTCTGCACTGGCACGAAATTCCATAGCTACAACGGCTTCAGAAATTAAATCGGCAACACGAGCTCCTACCATATGTACCCCTAAGACTTCGTCGGTAGCTTTGTCGCTTAAAATTTTTACAAATCCATCAATATCGCCACTGGCACGACTTCTTCCTAAGGCCCGCATAGGGAATTGACCTGATTTGTAGGCAACTCCAGCTTCTTTCAATTGTTCTTCAGTCTTTCCAACACTGGCTACTTCGGGCCAGGTATATACTACTCCAGGGATCAAATTATAGTCGATGTGTGGTTTTTGCCCAGCTAGAACCTCGGCAACAAGGACACCTTCTTCTTCTGCTTTATGAGCCAACATCGCTCCTCGTATTACATCACCTATCGCATATATATTGGACACATTGGTTTGTAAATGTTCGTTCACTTCAACTTGACCTCTTTCATTGGCTTTTACTCCTGCGTTTTCCAATTGTAATCCATCGGTATAGGCACGACGACCTACAGATACCAAACAATAATCGCCTGTAAAAGAAACCGTTTTGTCTTTTTTATCGGTCGCCGTAATCTGTACTTCTTCTCCATTTCTTTCAACAGCAGAAACTTTATGAGACACATAAAATTTAACTCCCTGTTTTTTCATAGCCTTCATTAATTCCTTGCTTTGCGCACTATCCATAGTAGGGATGATTCTATCCATATATTCTACTACAGAAACTTCTGCGCCTAGACGGCGATATACTTGTCCTAATTCTAGCCCAATAACGCCTCCCCCAATTACAACCATGTGTTTTGGGATTTCTGATAGACTTAAGGCTTCGGTAGAAGTAATAATTCGTTCTTTATCTATAGTGATAAAAGGTAATGTCGCCGGTTTACTCCCTGTAGCAATAATGGTATTTGTCGCTTCGATGGTTACTTTCTCTTCACCATTGATGTTAATGTGAGTAGCATCTTTGAAAGATCCCGTACCCGTATATACATCGATCTTGTTTTTATTCATCAAGAAATCAATTCCTTTGGTAGTTTGATCGACAACTGCGGCCTTACGTTCGATCATT
>CAZWPZ010000081.1:0-4033 GCA_964636005.1 uncultured Eudoraea sp. | reverse complement strand
CGGGAGTATATATTCAGAGACCGGAATTCAAGCAGGGACAGCAGGCATCCACACAAGATTCACTGATCTATAATTTTCAAAATAAAAAAGCGCTGATCTACAACTCAAAAACGGAGCAGCAAGGGATGATCATAACCGGTGATATCTCTAAAAAGGAGAACGATTCGACGTTTTATATCAATAAGGCTCGTTTTACGACTTCTATGAAAGAGAATCCCGATTACTATGTTCAAACGAGTAATATTAAAATTGTACCAGACAGCAAGATCGTAGGTGGGATGAGTAATCTGGTCATTTCAGATGTACCTACCCCATTGATATTGCCCTTTTTCTATTCCCCTTTGACCAGCGGGAGGGCCTCAGGATTTATCATCCCCACATGGGGACAGAATAATAACCAGGGATATTTCCTTCAAAACGGGGGTTATTATTTTGCCGTTAACGATTATTTTGACCTGGCTATATTGGGGGATATCTATACCAACGGGAGCTGGGGACTTCGGGCCGAATCAAATTATAACCTGAGATACAAGTTTACGGGTAATTTTAGTTTGCGATATGAGAATCTGATCAACAGTCAAAAGGGTTTTCCCGACTATAGTAAATCCAGCAATTTCTTTATCCGGTGGTCCCATAGTCAATCCGCGACTTCGAATCCGACCTCGAGGTTTTCAGCATCGGTAAACTTTGGTAGCAGTAGTTTCTTTCAGGAATCGATCAACGAATCCAGTTCACCCTATTATTTAACGAATACGTTTGCCTCTTCGATCTCTTACTATAAAAAGTTCGTTGGCACACCATTTAACATGAACGCGTCGATGACGCATACGCAGAACACTAATACGGAAACCATTGATATGAATCTGCCATCTTTGGTGGTGAATATGGACCGTATTTACCCTTTTGCCCCAAAGGTAGGCTCCAAAAAGAACCCCTTACAGAATATCGGACTGACCTATAGTATGAACGCCCAGAACCGGGTATCCACAACCGATGAAGAATTCGGGACCTCTAAAATGTTTGATGAGGCCCAAACCGGAGTGAGGCATGATATTTCTATGAGCACCAATGCAAAAGCCTTAAAATTTGTGAGTCTGGCACCTACGGTGGTCTATCGGGACGTGTGGTATTTTAAGACCATTGATAAATATTGGGATGATGAAAATAATGAAGTCGTCACGGATACCATTAACGGATTTGATTCCTTTAGAGAATATTCAGCGGGGATCTCAGCGAGTACTACCATTTATGGTATGTTCAACTTTAAAAAAGGTCGGTTAAAGGCGCTTAGACATGTTATGAGGCCAAGTATCTCCTACAGTTACCGACCTGATTTTGACCAGTATTACGATGAATATCAGGCTAGTATTGACCCTGAAGATATTCGTGAATATACCCGTTTCCAAAATGGTATTTATGGCACGCCTTCAAGAGGCTTGTCAAGTTCCATTGGAATGAGCCTGAACAACACCCTCGAAGCCAAAGTTGATCCCAAAGACGGGGAAGATGATGATGAACCCAAAAAAGTCAAGATCCTGAATAATTTAAATCTGTCCACCAGTTATAATATGGCGGCGGATTCGCTGAACTGGAGTCCACTGCGTATGACCGCTGGTACGCAGATCCTGAAAAATAAACTGGGAATCAACCTGAACGCTTCCTTTGACCCCTATGCCTTAAATGCCAATGGCCAAAGAGTAAATATTTACAATATTAACAATGGTGGAAGCTTGTTGAGATGGACAAGTGCCAACCTGACGGCGAATTATTCGATCTCCAGTAAGGAAATTGGTAAAAATAAGGAAGGTGGTCCCGGCGGCAGCGATACGAACATCGATAGTTCTTCAAATATGTTTGGAGAAAGTCTGACCAATCGAAACCAACAGGTCAACACTGATAAGGAAAAAGTGAAAAAGGCTACTCTGTACAGGACAGAGATGCCATGGGATCTAAAGGTTCGATATTCTCTGACCTATAACAATGCGTCGGCCCAAAACGAGATCACGGCAAATTCGGTACAATTATCCGGAAATCTAGAGTTTTCACCAAAATGGAGGGTTGGCGTATCTTCGGGTTACGATTTGAAAAGCAATGGTATTACCTATACGCAATTGCGATTTGAAAGGGATCTGGACAGTTGGAGGTTTAGCTTTAACTGGGTACCTTTTGGCGACCGAGCCACGTATTACTTCTTTATCGGAATCAAATCCGGCCCACTTAGCGACCTTAAATACGACCAAAGAAAAGTCCCCGACAGAAGACTGTTTTAGGGTTTTTATATTTTGCGTAGGTTAGGATCCCGAGGCCCTCGGAGGTGAGGGCATGAGAACTGAGGCCCTCGGAGATGAGGGGGTGAGCCGTGAGGACATGAGAGATGAGGGCTTCACCTGCGAGGGCCTCGGTAGCGATACCCTCACCTGCCATCTCCTCACGAGCGACCGCCTCACAATCTGGAATAATTCCTACATTTACATAAATAGAAGAAAAATCAGAATGAAAAAAATAATTGAAACATCAAATGCACCGGCGCCGATTGGACCTTATTCACAAGCCGTTCTTTACGGAGATACTCTTTATACCTCGGGCCAAATTGCTTTAGATCCTAAGACTGGAGAGTTAGTTACAGAGGATATCATTATGGAGACTAAACAGGTTATGGATAACCTTTCGGCTGTTTTGGAAGAAGCTGGAATGAACTTCGAAAATGTCCTAAAAACCACCATTTTTATAAAAAACATGGATCACTTTCAGCAGATCAACAAGGTCTACGGATCATATTTTGATGAAGCCACCGCTCCGGCAAGAGAAACTGTCGAAGTCGCCAGATTGCCAAAAGATGTGCATGTCGAGATCTCCTTGCTAGCCCGCAAGTGATCCTGACAAATCAAGTCTGGACCTATTTGTTACTATATTGACTGGCAATAGATGCGGCAAGCGTCAAAATTGGATGTCGTACGATCTTACCTAAGGTCAAATCGTATTCAGCCAAGACCTCTACAATTTCATCGTGAAGGAAATGGGCAATGGAACCTACGAAATAAATAGGAACATTTTTGCTTTCTTCAAATTGCATCACTTGATTTTCAACGAAAAAACGCAAACCATCTTTGATGATCTTTTGAGCATAATCACTTTGCTTATTCTCGATCAGGAATCGACCTACACTTGCCAAATAAGTATTGGGATTATCTTTTCTATATAAGTTTTCTTTGATAATATCAGGTCGAAGATCGTATTGACCTTCAAACTTTTTAGCCAAATCCTCAGGCATCTTGCCATAGGCATGATCCTTTAAGATCTGCTTTCCGTAATAATTCCCACTGGCAGAGTCCATCAGCATATATCCCAAAGAAACAATTTTCTGATGCGTCTCTTTTCCGTCGAAATAACTACAATTCGAACCAGTCCCTAAAATACACACAACACCGGGAGTATCCGTTTGTAAAGATTTAACCGCGGCAATAGTATCCTCGTAGATCTCCATTTCAGCATTAGGGAAAATATCCTCAAATATAGCTTTCAAATAATTTACAGCATTCTGAGTTCCGCAACCGGCACCGTAGAAATAAATACCTTTTACATCATCTTTAATGTCCCGTAATTCTTCTTTGGTGATGATTCGATCATACAATGTTTTCTTAGAAAACACTGCAGGATTTAATCCTTCTGTATCGATTTTAAAAAAGGTTTCTCCCTTATCATTTATGGCGATCCAATTTGTCTTGGTCGAACCACTGTCGGCAACTAATATCATAATGTAAAATTTGGAAACGTAAAAGTAAAAAAATGCTGGTCAATATTACCTGATATTTGCTATAAATTAACCGAAAGTTGTTAAATTATTACTAAACCGTTTTCGTTGACTTAAGGAAGGAAAGACTGTAATGCCAATTCATAACTCATCAATCCGAAACCAGCGATTATACCTTTGGCATTAGGAGCAATATAAGAGGCATGTCGAAAGGACTCCCTTTGATACACATTGGAAATATGCACTTCAACAACAGGCGTTTCAACACCTTTAATAGCGTCT
>CAZWPZ010000080.1:0-3255 GCA_964636005.1 uncultured Eudoraea sp. | reverse complement strand
TAATAAACAGAAGTACTTTGCGAAAATAGCAAAACAAGCGCTTCCTGTAAATCGAAGGCTTGGAATGGATGTTAAAACCTAAAAGCACGTTATTTAATGGGTAGCTCGCTCATTTTATTCTATTTTTGACTAAAATTTCTTGTTGTGATAAAAAGACTATCCCTCTTACTTTTTTTGGTCTGCTCTCTTCCTTTAATAGGGCAGCAAGAAGAAGAGCCACGGCAGATAAACATTGTTTATGGTGCAAATTTCACCAAGGATGAAGCGCAATTCCCGGGTGCATCTATTTTTAGTAAAGACGATAAACAAGTACAGTTTGAACATCAGGGAGCTGATCTCTGGTGCGACATTGCCATTTTTTATCAAAAAGAGAACAAGTTAAGAGCAATAGGCAATATTCGCTTAAAGCAAGGGGATTCCATACAAATGACAAGTGGAAAAATTAATTACGACGGGAATACACGATTAGCAAAAGCCTGGGAAAATGTAGTGCTGAATAATACAGATATGACCTTGCGTACGGATACGCTTTACTTCAACAGAGAAAAACAAGAGTCTTATTACAACAGTTCTGGCACCATCATAGATACAGCAAACACCTTAACCAGTACCATTGGAAGATACTATATGGTTCCTAAAAAGTATCAGTTTATTGACAATGTATTAATAAAAAATCCAGAGTACACCATAGAATCGGAACAGCTAGACTACTACACTACTTCCAGAAATGCCTATATGTATGGCCCTTCCACAATTACAGGAAAAACCTATAAAATATATTGTGAACGAGGCTTCTATGATACCAATATTGAAAGTGGATACGGTATAAAGAATACTCGAATAGACTACAACAACAGGATAATTGAAGGAGACAGTGTTTTCTTCGACAAGGCTCGAGAATTTGCTTCGGCGACAAATAATATAACCGTAACAGATACCATAAATAATGGTATTATTCGGGCACACTATGCAGAAGTGTTTAAGGCCAAAGACTCCCTCTTTGCTACCAAAAGAGCTGTATCCATAAGTCTTGTTGAACAAGATTCACTTTATATGCATGGAGATACTCTTATGCTCACAGGGAAGCCGGAAAAGCGTATTCTCCGAGCTTTCCACAATGCTAAATTTTACAAAACCGACCTTAGTGGAAAATGTGATTCTATACATTTTGATCAAACAACCGGAGTTACGCAATTAATTAAAGATCCGATTTTGTGGAACCTTGAAAACCAAATGACCGGAGATAGCATTCATTTGATATCTGACTTGGAAACAGAGAAACTAGATTCGCTTAAAGTAATCGACAATGCCTTTATTATTTCTCAGGATACCATTGGCAAAACCGGTTTTAATCAGGCAAAAGGCAAAGATCTTTTCGGAAAGTTTATCGACAATGAACTGAAAATTATCGATCTGGTAAAAAACACGGAGGTCATCTATTATATGTACAACGATGACGATGAGCTAATTGGTATTAATAAAACAATCTGTAGTTCCATACGATTGTTGATGGCGGAAAACGATATTGAGGATATAACCTTTTTCACACAACCAGACGGCGATATATTCCCGGATAAAGATCTTCCTGCAAGTAGTCGGAAGTTAAAGGGCTTTATATGGAGAGGAGAAGAACGGATACGCAGTAAGGAAGATATTTTTGATGAAGACGACAACAACATCCTATTACCCAAAATAAACGGTATAGATACACCGATGGATAGCAATGAAACCCCGGAAGATCTGCCAGCAGATCCAAAAGCCATTGAAGTAGAGAGAAAAGACAGGGAGAACAATCCTAATTTAAACGAAGAAATCCCAAAAAGCCAGCCATAGACGTTTATGGAAGATTTTTATAAATATCAGGCGCAAACAACACCTTATCCTCTAGCTCTTAAAGTCTCCCATGCCAAAGGCTCTTATATTTATGACAAGGAAAACGAGGCTCATTTAGACTTTGTTGCTGGAGTCTCTGCCTGCACCCTTGGGCATTGCCACCCTAAGGTGGTTGCTGCCGCCAAAAAGCAATTAGATAAATTTATGCACCTGATGGTATACGGTGAGTTTATCTATGAACCGGCTCTTCGCTATGCTAAGCTTTTAGCATCTGTCCTTCCCAAACCCTTAGAAAATACTTACTTAGTTAATTCTGGAACCGAAGCCATAGAAGGTGCTATGAAATTAGCAAGGCGCTATACCGGCAGATCCGAAATTATTGCGGCTCACAACGCCTATCATGGGAATACATTGGGAAGCTTAAGTCTTATGGACTACGAAGAACGAAAAAAACCTTTTTTACCTCTAATTCCTGACATTAAGCACCTTCATTTTAACAAGGAAGAAGATATTTCCCAAATCACTTCGAATACGGCAGCCGTTATTTTAGAAACCATACAAGGAGGTGCCGGATTTATACTACCCGAAGAAACATATTTACGTAAAGTTCAGTCCAAATGTAGAGAGGTGGGTGCCCTACTCATCCTGGATGAAATACAGCCAGGCTTTGGAAGAACGGGAACGTTATTTGCTTTTCAACAATACGGAGTGGTACCGGATATACTAGTAATGGGCAAGGGAATGGCTTCCGGATTACCTATTGGTGCCTTTACCTCTTCCGTTGAAATTATGCACAGTCTTAAAGATTCACCTAGTCTGGGCCACATTACAACCTTTGGAGGTAATGCCGTAATTGCTGCAGCTGCGTATGCCACTTTAAATGAACTATTACATAGCACGTATATAAAAGAGACTTTATCAAAAGAGCAACTGTTTAGAAAACGGTTAAACCACCCCAAGATTAAAGAAATACGGGGTAGAGGATTAATGTTGGCTCTAATCCTTGAAACGGAGAAAGAGGTTAACGATCTCATAAATTATTGTGCTGCTAAAAAACTTATATTATTTTGGCTGCTTTTTGAAAAAAAGGCCGTTCGCATAACGCCACCCTTAACTATTTCAGAAGAAGAAATCAATAGAGGTTGCGACATCATATGGAGCGCACTAGAGACAATATGACAATATTTTGTTAACTATTTTGTTAATAATAAAGACCCCATTGGGAATTAAAGACTGTTTCAAAAAACTATTTTTAATTCCATAGAATAATCAAGACCAGCCCTATGGCGTTAGATCCTAACGAAAAACCTAGTCAACCTGTAATTAAGTTTGAATCAATGCTTAAGACAGATGATGTCTACTTTTTTGACGCGGAGGATTTTCAAGATATTATTCATTACTACCTAAATAATGGCAAAATTT
>CAZWPZ010000079.1:0-6603 GCA_964636005.1 uncultured Eudoraea sp. | reverse complement strand
TAGTTGGGCAATATAAACAAGACGAGAATTAAGGCTTAATGTTACAGCTGCTTTTCAGGGTTTTTCATAGCCTTATTGTTCCGAGGTATGACTAGTATTGTATTGGATGCTCTGGATTTCATGAATCCGCAGATAAGGGATTGGACGTTTATTATTACAGGACAACGTTTGGCCACCACTACCTATGCTCCACTTCGGCATCCGTAAGTTGTTCCATTTACGGCTTATTGATTTTCAAAGTAGTTTCCTTTGTATATTACACCTCTTATGTCAATTTCGCTGATTTTTATTGGATCAATCTTTAAGGGATTTTCCTCTAAAAGAGTGAAAGATGCCTCTTTGCCTACTTTGATGGAACCTAGAGTATTTTCCATTTCAAATGTTCGGGCAGCCGTTATTGTAATTCCTTTTAAGGCATTGAAAACAGAAATACGCTGCGACGGATTCATAACTTTCCCACTTGCTACTTGTCTGTTTATAGCCACCCATGCCAAGAGAAGAGGCTCAGCTGGCGCCATAGAGAAATCGGAATGAAGGGAAACAGGGATATTTCTATCGGTCAATTCTTTAGCGGCAACCATGGTGGAGGCTCGTTTGGGGCCTAGACCCATTATGGAGTATTCATCACCAAGAGCCCATAAATAGTAAGGATTTGCCGACATCTCAACTTCCAGCTCAGCAGCTCGTTCCGCCTGTTCTGCATCAAACAGCCCGATATGGTGAAAGGTGGTACGGTGATTTTTTCTTGGCTTACGTTTTTGTGCATCCTCAACGAAGTTGAGATAGGTCTCAAAAGCCAAATCACCAGTTATGTGGATGTGAATTTTGTAATCTGCATCCCACCAGTAGTTAAATAATTGTTGCCCAGACTCCGGAGGGATAATCCATTCGGCGTGACAAGTGGCGCAGCCAAAAAAACCATCTTTCAGCTGCAAGGCTAAGGAGTAAATGGCTCCATCTGCGAATGTTTTGTATTGGTTGGGAAGAAACTTGATATGCTCCGTATTAAAACGGGGAAAGGAATCAATTCGTTTCCTGTAATCCGAACTCGACATACCAAGGGTGAATTGCTCTGGAAATCCCGGTATTAGATAAATACCATAAGACCGTGCCTTATCAGTTTCTTCCTTTAGTATTTCATATTCCACATCAAAAGAAGAATTGGGAAAGCTCGGTTCCGCCATGGCAATCAGACCATTTTCCCGCATCATTTTGGTCATTCGCTGGATTCCGAGTTTTAACATCGCCTTGTCACTGAAAAAAGGGTTTAGCTTGTTGCCCTTAAGGTTCTGATAGGCGCGCTCCCAAAAATGTAAGTTTTCCCAATCTGTTTGCTCAGGTTCCGCGATATCGGCTTTGGTAATACCATATTTTTCCTTGCAAGCTGTATTTAAAAAAACTTCATGTGTAGATCGTTGCCATATTACCGTTGGCACTTCTCCAGTAACTTTGTCCAGATCTTTCAATGTTAAACTACCATGCCATGATTTATGATACCCCCAAATCATTACTGTTTTGGTCTTGTCTTCCTTGGAGTTAATAATTGATTTAACGGTCTCCAGGTATTTTTCCTTTCCTCGAACAGCCGGGTATGTTTTGTTAGGCATGCGCCACTCGTGGGGTGCAGCAATATCGTTTGCAAGAATAAATGCCCCAATAGAAACTGGATGGGCATGGGGTTCGATAAAACCAGGCATCATGGTTTTTCCCTTCAGGTCGAACAAGTTAGCTTTGTTGTTAAATTGATCAAAAGCCTCTTTCTTACTTCCAGAGAAAACAATTTTACCTTCTTGCTGTACAACGGCTTCTGCATACTGCGGTTTTTCTCCCTCCATAGTTAGAATATCCCCATTGAAATAAATAGTAATTGGATTGTCTTGAGCAGAAGTGTTCTTTTCCGTTGAATTGCAGGAAATAAAAGTTACTACTACCAATACTGTGAGGCGAAAGATCCATGAATTCATAATCCCATTATTTTAATTTTTTCCAGGTATTGGCTGTGATTTGTTTGCACTATTCGACTCATTTTGTACAGCCGGTTAGGTTCAAATCAAACCCTCTTATTGGTTAGTATGTCTAATGTAGTAAAATAATTCATATAGACTTAAAATCAGTATGGCCGTGGGGCTTTTGGTGCCTTCAGTGTTCATTTCGTTTACTTATCGAGAAATTTATTTGGAATGTTCGTTCAAATATCTATATATTTGTAAACAGAACGAACGTTCCAATATTAGTGAGCAATTTAAATTTTTATAAAATGAGTAAATTAAACGAAAGAGTTGCCGTAGTTACAGGTGGTAATAGCGGTATTGGTTTTGCAACAGCCAAAGAATTAAAAAATCAGGGTGCAGATGTTATCATTACAGGAAGAGATTCCTCAAAGGTTACGAATGCTTCACAGGAACTTGGAGTAAGAGGATATGTGGCTGACGTGAGTGACTTATCCGCTATAGACACCTTGGTTGAACAGGTAAAAAATGACTATGGAAAAGTAGATATTCTTTTTGTTAATGCTGGTATATTTTTGCCGGCCCCAGTCGGACAAATTAGTGAAGAGATGTTCGACCATCAAATGGGAATTAACTTCAAAGGGGCGGTTTTTACTACGGAAAAGTTTCTTCCAATCATGAAAGATGGAGCCTCAATCATCAATCTATCTTCCGTTAACGCATATACTGGAATGCCAAATACGGCAGTATACGCAGCGTCAAAGGCCGCTTTGAACTCCTACACAAGAACGGCAGCTACAGAACTGGCCCCAAGAAAAATAAGAATCAATTCTGTTAATCCTGGACCAGTTTATACGCCAATTTTTGGTAAAACTGGCATGCCTGAGGAACAACTCAATGGATTTGCTGAAGCAATGCAAAACAGAGTGCCGCTAAAACGTTTTGGGCAACCTGAGGATATAGCAAAACTTGTCTCTTTTCTTGCATCGGATGACGCTTCCTTTATAACTGGCGGAGAGTACAATATAGATGGAGGCATTAATGTAAATCCACTGTTAGTATAATTTTTTTATCTCATTTTGGAATGAAAATTCCAAATAACTATATTTGTGGGAGCGATCCACTCGCTCCCACAGTTTTATCCTATGCCCAGAGTTAAGTTATTTGATGAAAAAGTAGTGCTGGAAAAAGCAATGAACTTGTTTTGGAAGCAAGGCTATGCTGCGACCTCAATTCAAGATTTGGTGACGCACTTAGGGATTAACAGGGCAAGTATTTATGATACCTATGGAGATAAAGAAAAACTCTTTCTAAGGGCATTTGAAAATTACCGAAAGACGAACACGGAGGGCATCACTCGTTTTTTTGAGAGTCAGGATAATGTAAAGATGGGCTTTAAGAAATTATTCGAAATGGCTATCGAAGAATCGGTCAGCGACAAAGAAAAAAAAGGTTGTTTTGTTGTCAATACCACTACGGAACTCATTCCTGGTGACGAAAAAATAGTAAAAATCCTGGAGGAGAATCGTATAACTTTTGAGGCACTATTCCTCGACTACCTAAAAACTGGCGAAGCCAAAGGGCAAATTAAAAAAGGAAAGGATTTGGCTTCCATTGCAACCCTTTTATTCACTCTGTATAACGGATTGAAAGTCGTTTTAAAAGTCAACCCAAATAAGAAAGAATTAACGAATTCGGTTAGTCAAGTTTTGTCTTTACTAGATTAGTTTATTCTATTTATATACATTCGGATTGTATTTTTCCATATAAACTTCAGGCTTGGGAAGTTCCTTAAATCCAAATTTTTTATATAGCCATTCAGCGGTATCCGTCAATAAAATCCACCGTCTAAGTCCTTGAAGATTCGGATGTTCCATTATTTCATGCATCAGCCGTTTGCTTAATCCCTTTCCCCTATGTTTTTCTAGAATAAAAACATCTCCTAAATATGCAATAGTTGCATAGTCCGAAATAACTCTGGCAAAGCCAATTTGCTCGTCTTTATAATAAAGACCAAAATTCAGGGAATTGTCTATGGAAGTTTTCAAAGTATGCAATGGGATTCCATTTGCCCAATCCGTTTCGTTTGCAAGGAATTTGTGAATGCTTAAAATATCCAATTTATCCTTGTCTGTCGAAATGCTGTAATCCTTTCTGGATGTTTCTATATTTTTCAATTCAGTTTTCTAAATTAATTCGCATTAGGAACTATAATTTTTTGGTTAATAGCACTGGCCTATTAAAACTTATTCTTTAAAAATACTCATAGTTTTATCGTAAATAGGACTGTCGATGGCCAAAAAATCAAGGACACTGTGAAAAATATGGTGTTGTGAAGGCTCTTGATTCTTTTTAATCTTTCTTGAATGCTCAGATGTCCAAACAATAAATGGAATGTCTAACTGTTCTTTTGGTGCCAAACTCGCTGGGATACCATGCATATAAAGGTTATTTTCTCCTAACGATTCCCCATGATCAGAGACAAAAATCATAGTACTTTGATATTCATTTAGTTGCCTTAATTGATCAATTAATTTTGCCAGAATATAATCGGTATACAAAATAGTATTGTCATAGGCGTTTATCAATTGTTGATCTGTGCAATCTGAAAGTGCAACACTCTTGCAAACAGGGGTAAATTTTTCAAAATTTTTAGGGTACTTCTTATAATAGGTTGGTCCGTGACTGGTGTTTGTGTGAAGAACTAACAAAACTTTATTTTTTTTGGAGGCTTGTATTTGTTCGTTTAAACCCTGCAACAATATTTCATCGTAGCTACAATTAGGGCCTTCACAATTATTGGCTAGAATGTCCCTATCCTTGTAATTCTCTATAGTAACTTTGGGTTCTCCCCAATTGGTAGTATGCCAGATTACTTCCACCTCATTTCTAAAGAGGTAATTGGGGAGGATCTCATAGAGTTTGCTTGTATTTTTATATTCTAAAATACACTTTAGACCTTCGGTAGTATAGGTTGCACATGCCTCAGCCTTAAAATATTTTAGGCTTTCTACCTGTGATAGTAATGGATTGGTATTCTTCTCGTACCCATATAAAGAAAAGTTACTACTCCGGGCAGACTCCCCAATTACCAGAACTACAACAGATTTTTTATCATTTTTTATCCTCGCATCTGGTAAAAGAATTTGTTTCTTGTTCTTTTTGTTGAGGTGTATATAGTATCTGCTAGTATTTACTATCACAGACCAAGGCATAACCAATGCGCCTACAGTTTTTGAGTTCTTATCAATCCATAGCCAGTTTGGAGCGTTTACAAATACGATGGTGCCTAAAAGAATTAAACTCACTATAATCCAAGATAAAAAATGCTTTAATCTTGGACGTATAACTTCTACCTTAAAAATTATATAGCTAGGCAGAATTCCCAAGAATAAGATATACAAAATTAAACCGAAGGAAAAGAAACTGGATGACTCTTCATAAGTTGTGTTTAGCACATTACCCATCATAGTGCTATCCATAATTACTCCATAGGTATTAATAAAATAAACGGCGATCGCGCTAATGTGAAATAAAATGGCGAGTAACCATTTGCCAAATTTCCGGAATAAATAAAGCCCTATATAAAATACTAGTGCATTTAATATTATAGAAGCAACAATTAAACTCAAAAGGAGCAAAGCCCCATGAAGGCTTTTTGCGTTGCTGTTGGCAAGAACATAGCTAAAAAAAGGGTATTGATAGAGAACTAAATTAACAACACTGGCAAATAGTACGATTAGATGTAGCTTTATTTTTTTGGACATATTTATTGGCTATTACAAATCTCCTGTGCGTGTTAAGAAGAGGTATTACTTTGGTCAGGAATAATTCTGGTCAGGAACAACAGCATACAATTAAAAATTCTTTCCTCATACTATACGATTATCAGTAACCCTATAGTTTCGACCATGCGTGGGTGTTGGTCACAAGTTCCTGAATTTAAAGATAGCCCTGATCTATGATTTTTTGTATTGCCTTTCAAATAAACATTTAACCCACTATTACAAATAAATTGTTTGCTGCTGGTTTTATTTACTGGGGAACCTATTTTCATAATTTGCTAAAATGTTGTGAATTTCTCGGTATTGTTTCCATAACATTTCATTGTCTTCTGCATTTACATTGGTTAGAATTATTCGACCGATTCTACTATCAGCGTTAAATTGTATATCTGTTTGAACTCAGGGGTCGCTTCCACCATGACCAATATTTCGACTTTGTTCCCCCATGCCCCAAAATGCTCTATTTTCATCATCATCTCCAGGGAGCATCAACTTGGCATATTTTGGGGGTAAAAACAGACTGGTACCGGTATACGCTTTAATCATTTCCTGAAGATATTTTGACAAATCCTTGGTGTTTGAATAAAGTCCACCATCAGGATACGTTATCAGGCGATAATTGGGGACTTCTTTTCCCATTGGGAAATATCTTATTGCCAATAAGTTCCGATTTTCCTCTGTGATTTTCCAGGAGGTAGCTCGCATATCTAATGGATTAAAAATTGTTTGGGAGGTATATTTTTCGAAGGGAATACCTGTAGCAATTTCTATTATATAGGCTGTTAACGCAGCATTTACGTTTGAGTATTCTTTGGTGGTTCCAGGTTTTGCTTTTAGGTAGTTATTTTTACGATACCAATCTCCATCTT
>CAZWPZ010000078.1:0-1792 GCA_964636005.1 uncultured Eudoraea sp. | reverse complement strand
ACTATATCAAAATACTGTTGTAAATATCCTAGGTAGGAGGTGATCCAAAGTCCATTTTTAGATCCCCACATGTCTGATAAGATTACCAATCGTTCTGCCATAATACTTTTGTTTATGTAAATTCTGGGGTTAAGTTTATGGATGCAAATTGAACATTATATCCTCAAGTACGTATTTTTTTTGTTCATTGGATGTTTTTCATCGATATAGTAACCAAAACAGAGAGGTTTCTTACAAACTTGGAAAGAAGAACAGTATTAAGCCCTATTTATTGAGTGCTAATAATTCATCAATATAGATCCGTTCATTAGACAATCGAGGTATTTTGTGTTGCCCACCCAGTTTGTCTTTGTATTTAAGCCAATCATAAAAAAGATCTTTACGAGCAGAATGTACTTTAGGCATTTTTAGGGTCATATTATTGTAGCGTTTCGCTTCATAGTCCGAATTGAGTGTCTTTAAGGCATTATCTAGTACTTCCGTAAAGTAATCCAAATCTTCAGGGGCCTTTCTAAATTCAATTATCCACTCATGCGCTCCTTTTGTCTTCGAAGACATAAATATGGGTGCAGCGGTATAATCCATTATTTCTGCTCCCGTTTTAAGACAACAGTTTTTTAATGCTTCTTCTGCATTCTCGATAATAAGCTCTTCGCCAAAGGCATTTATATGATGTTTGGTTCTGCCTGTCACTTTAATCCTGTAAGGATTGGTTGAAGTGAAGCGAACGGTGTCTCCTATTTTATAACGCCATAGTCCGGCATTGGTACTTATAATTATCGCATAATTCTTCCCGGTTTCTACCTCCCAAAGGGGTATAACCTTCTGATCTTCCTGCCCATAGTACTCCATAGGAATAAACTCGTAAAAGATGCCATAATCTAACATTAATAAAAGGTCTTCCGCATTATTCCTATCCTGGATAGCAAAGAATCCTTCGGATGCATTGTAAACTTCGTAATACTTAAAATCCTGTCTGGGCAATAACTGATGGTATTGCTCCCTATATGGATTAAAACTGACGCCCCCATGAAAATATACTTCCAGATTTTCCCATACTTCCAGAATATGCTTTTTCCCTGTTTCTTCAAGAACATTAGACAACAATACCAACATCCAGGAAGGTACTCCGGCTAAACTGGTAACGTTTTCCTGTATGCTTTCCTTTATAATGGCTTGCAATTTTGTTTCCCATTGGCTCATTAAAGAGACTTTGCTACTTGGCGTACTACTGAGCTCCGCCCAAAATGGCATATTGTCTATCAGAATAGCGGAAAGATCACCGAAAAAAGAGCCATTATCCTTGTAGAGCTCCTTGCTCCCACCGAGTCTTAAACTCTTTCCTGTAAACAACTGGGAATTTTCATTATTGTTCAGATACAAACACAACAAGTCTTTTCCCGATTTATAATGACAATCCTCTAATGCCTCTGTACTTACGGGAATAAATTTGCTTTTTGCATTGGTGGTCCCACTACTTTTGGCAAACCATTTTATAGAGGTAGGCCAGAATATATTTTGTTCACCTTTTCTGGTCCTCTCTATTAATGGTTCTATTTCCTCATAAGAGCTTATTGGAACTCTTTCGGCAAAAGTTTTATAACTGCTTATGTCTTCAAATCTATAGCGCATACCAATTTGTGTGTCTTCCGCTATCTCTAACAATTGAAACAACACCTCCTCTTGTACTTCCCCAGGATACTTTAAGAAAAGTTCTATCTGATGATAGCGCTTTTTTAATAGCCATGAAGCTATAGAATTAAATAAAGGTATTGGCATTTTGGGTATATTT
>CAZWPZ010000077.1:0-8042 GCA_964636005.1 uncultured Eudoraea sp. | reverse complement strand
AAATGAAGGATCCGAGGGGTATAATAACCTTGCTACCTATATCATGATGTATCAGGATATGCGTATTATAAGAGTCGACGATATAGCGGAAAAGCCTAAAATTCTTCAATGACCTCCTCAGTAAGGTATCTAGGAGACCTACAAGTGCAACTACTCCCATCTTTAGCTGAGGTAACTAACATAATGGCAAAAAAACCTGGAAGAATTGCAAAAATTAAGGTATTACTTCGTTTGCCAGATTCCAATGTGGAGAAGGATCTAATGGGGTTTAAAAATACTGCCAAGACCTATAAGACGTGCCAAAGTTTACTCCCAGCCTTTCAAAAAGATAGTGTACTTCTATGGGGCGTGTAACCAAGATTATTTTTGTCTGTATTCTCCTTGTCGTGAATGGTCTTCGCTCTCAGGAAGATTCCATTAAGTGGTCGGAAGACATAGTTTTAAACTGGGAGAATTTCAAAGGGACTCCAAATGAAATGTCCAATGCTGCGGCTTTAACTGCTAGTGGAATAAGCTATAACTTTTCTGCAGAAATGGTTGATGGAACCATACATGTGATAAGTGACATAAACGCCTTCTTTTATCCGGATAAATCCTGGTATAAACCGGACATTTGCGATGCGAACATACTAAATCACGAACGCTTACATTTCGATATTGCTGCCTTGTTTGCACTCAAAATGAGGCATGAAGTAAAAAACACCAGTTTTACTGAAAACGTAAAAAAGGAATTCAGAGAGCTCTATAAGAATACCATAAAAGAGTTAAAGCGATTCCAAGAGGTCTATGATAAGGAAACTGATTTTTCAAGAAATACTACACAACAAGAACGTTGGAATAGTCAAATCAGGGAACATCTCAAAAAAGAAATCAGTAGGGCCTCAAAAAACTAGAAATTAGACATCGCAGATTCCTACGCCTTGTTTTAAGGCATCTATCTTATTCTCCCATGTGGGAATAAACTCTTGCGCCACATAGCCGGTATAGCCTGTGTCTAAAATCGCTTTCATAATTGCCGGATAATACAGTTCCTGACTCTCGTCTATTTCATGTCTACCTGGATTGCCGCCGGTATGGTAATGTCCAAAATAGGCATGGTGCTCTTGTATGGTTCTAATGACATCACCTTCCATAATTTGCATATGATATATATCGTATAGCAACTTAAAATTGTCTGAGCCTAATTCTTTGCAAAGGGCAACCCCCCAGTCTGAATGGTCGCACATATAATCTTTATGATCTACCTTAGAGTTGAGTAGTTCCATCTGAATAACAACACCATGTTCTTCCGCAAGAGGAAGAATTTGTTTTAAACCGGTAACACAATTTTTTAAACCAACTTCGTCGTCCATTCCATTTCTATTACCACTAAAACAGATTAGATTTGTATAACCAGCTTCGGATACTTTAGGTATTATTTGAAGATAATCGGCTATTAATTCCTCATGATAATCCGGGTTATTCCACCCTTTCTCTATTCCTAATCCAGCACCCCAACACATCGAGGCGTGGATTCCGTATTTTTTTAGTAATGGCCACTCTTCAGGTCCAACTAAATCTATTGCTTTTACCCCAAGCTCCTTTAAATTTTGTAAAAATGTTTCAAGAGGGATGGAATTATAGCACCAATAGCATGCACTGTGATTTATGTTCCCTTTTAACTTCAGGTCTTTAATATGGTTTTGATCAAGGGCATAACTGCTGCTCGATACAAGACCGGCGGTAGCAGTGACAGAGGCGCCAATAAATGTTCTTCTTTTCATTTTGAATAAATTACGTCTAAATATACTTTATTTTACCTAAAGGCCTAGCCGCAAAATAAAAATATACCCCATAGATGTTATGGGAAATCTCTTCAATTAAAACACTGCATTTAACTATAGGCATCACTCTTTCCCATCGATTTAGGCAAAGTACAGTTTCGTTAATGTGGACTAATAGCTAAGAAAACTTTAGCCGTATGGCTTAATGTGATGTCTATTTTGTACCTTTGAATCCCGTAATAAAGAATGGTGAAATGTCAGACACAAAATATATATTCGTTACGGGCGGGGTTTCGTCTTCCTTGGGAAAAGGGATAATAGCGGCCTCCTTAGCAAAATTACTTCAGGCAAGGGGCTATAAAACTACTATACAAAAACTGGACCCCTATATCAATGTAGATCCTGGGACATTAAATCCATATGAGCATGGAGAGTGTTATGTTACTGACGATGGTGCTGAAACGGATTTGGATTTGGGGCATTACGAACGCTTTCTCAACGTTAAGACTTCCCAATCAAACAATGTCACCACTGGAAGAATTTATCAAAGCGTCATTGAGAAAGAAAGAAGAGGAGAGTTTTTAGGCAAAACTGTACAGGTAGTTCCACATATTACGAACGAGATTAAAGAGAGGGTGCAAATTCTTGGGAATAGTGGAGACTATGATATTGTTATTACAGAGATAGGTGGAACGGTAGGGGACATTGAGTCCTTGCCCTATATCGAAGCAGTGAGACAACTTCTATGGGAGTTGGGAGATAATAATGGGATAGTTATTCATTTAACCTTGGTGCCATTCCTCTCTGCTGCTGGAGAATTAAAGACAAAACCTACACAGCATTCGGTTAAAACCTTAATGGAAAGTGGAATTAAGGCCGATATTTTAGTATGCAGAACAGAACACGAAATCACAACAGATATCAGAGAAAAATTAGCTCTTTTTTGTAATGTGAAAAAAGAGGCGGTTATTCAATCCATTGATGCATCTACCATCTATGATGTTCCGATTATGATGCAAAATGAGGGCTTAGATACTGTAGCGCTCAGAAAGTTAGCCCTACCAGATAAAAGTGAACCCGATTTAGAGCAGTGGAATGAATTTCTGGACAGGCACAAAAATCCCAAGTCTGAAGTTACTATTGGTTTAATTGGTAAATATGTAGAATTACAAGATTCCTATAAATCTATTCTTGAATCCTTTATCCATGCCGGTGCTATGAATGAAGTTAAGGTTAACATACGATCCATTCATTCGGAGTATTTAAATGAATCAAATTTTAATGAAAAAATGAAAGGTCTGGAAGGAGTTTTGGTAGCTCCTGGATTTGGTGAACGTGGTATTGAAGGCAAGATTAAAGCCGTAAAGTATGCACGTGAAAACAATATTCCTTTTTTGGGAATATGCCTTGGAATGCAAATGGCGGTTATTGAATATGCAAGAAATGTTTTGGGCTACGTAGATGCTAATTCTACAGAGATGGAAGGCAATACAGACTATCCTGTTATTAGTCTCATGGAATCACAGAAATCGGTAACCAACAAAGGAGGGACTATGCGCTTGGGGGCGTGGGATTGCACCCTGGTTGATGGTAGCCTTGTAAAGAAGGTCTACCACGGGCTTTCCGATATCTCAGAAAGGCATAGACACAGATATGAATTTAACAATGAATACAAAGAGGTGTTTGAGAAGTCTGGGCTTAAAGCTTCTGGGATAAATAAAGAAACTGGCTTGGTAGAAATTGTTGAATTAGATTCGCATCCATGGTTTATAGGGGTTCAATACCATCCGGAATACAAGAGTACCGTTGCCAATCCTCATCCGTTATTTGTCGGCTTTGTAAAAGCAGCACTTTTGCATAAAAGACAACAAACTAGTGCCAGTATGGCATAAAATCCACAATTGGACATATATTTGCACGGCTGAAGTAGCAGGTCTTTTAATTAAAAGAAGAACGCTATCTAAAGAGTTGTAATTAAAGAAGCATAAATGGAAGAAAAGAAACTGGATATAAACTCCATCGTGGGTTTTCTATTGATATTTGGGATATTAATTTTTTGGTTTTACCAAAACCAACCTACACCCGAAGAAATTGAGGCGCAAAAAATAGAACAAGCCAAAACTGCAAATAAAGAAGAAGATGCACGACAACTGCCTTCATCTTCCATAGCTCCCCAAAATGAGGTTAATCTTAGTGACTCCACCGCTGTAGCCGATTATAAAAGAACCATTGGCGACTTTGGTTTTACCCAGGCAAAGGAAGGAACAACTGTTTTAGAGAATGATGTGCTGTATTTGGAAATAAGTAATAAAGGAGGGCAAATTGTTGAAGCTTATATGAAGCAGTTTGTGACTTATGATTCCATCCCTGTTTATCTTGTTAAAGATGGAAATGCAGCTTTTGGCCTTGCCTTTTCTACCACAGATAATAGAGTACTACACACAAAAGATCTATTTTTTGAGCCAAGCTTCAGTAAAAATGGGGATACACAGGTTCTGTCGCTTAAAGCAAAAGTAGCTGCGGATAAATTTTTAGAATATCGCTATGAAATGAAACCTGGCGAATATTTAGTTGATTTTGTAGTACGGTCACAGGGCTTGTCTTCTGTGATAAACAACACACAACCAGTGACATTAGATTGGCAGCTTCTTGGAATAAGACATAATAAGAGTATTCAATATGAAAACAGATACACCCGTCTAACCTACAATCATGAAGATGGGAAGATTAGCAAGCTATCCGAGACCAGTGACGATGAAGAGACCGAGGAGGAGGTAAAATGGGTGTCCTACAGGCAACACTTTTTTAGCTCGATTTTAGCTACAAATACCCCATTTAAGACTGCAGATTTAACTTCTAAAAATCTGGTGGAAGACGAAAACAAAGAAGCTAAGGTAACCAAGGAATATTACACCAAGGCTTCATTAGAACTACAGGGGGGAGAATTGGCATATCAAATGAATTGGTACTACGGCCCTACGGATATAAAAGTACTATCTGTTTATAAAGACTTGGGGTTGGCAGATTCCATCCCTTATGGGTGGGGGATTTTCGGTTGGATAAATCGCTATGTGTTTACACCATTTTATGGCTTCTTGAGTTCGTTCTTACCCTTTGGTATCGCTATCGTGGTTATGACTATTTTGGTCCGCCTTGCCATGTCTCCGGTGACGTATAAGTCTTACTTGTCGCAGGCAAAAATGAAAGTGCTAAAGCCCGAAATTACCGAGCTAAATGAGAAGTATAAGGACAATGCGATGAAGAAGCAACAAGAGACAATGAAGTTGTACAATAAAGCTGGTGTTAGTCCTATGAGTGGTTGCGTTCCTGCACTACTACAACTTCCTATCTTCTATGCATTATTTATGTTTTTTCCAACCTCTTTTGCCCTTAGGCAAAAATCTTTCTTGTGGGCGGAAGACTTATCTTCTTATGATACAATAGCAGAATTACCCTTTTCAATTCCTTTTTATGGAGACCATGTGAGTTTGTTTCCAATATTAGCGTCCGTTGCTATTTTCTTTTACATGATGATGACTACAGGGCAAAATATGCAGACACAGCCAGGTATGCCTAATATGAAATTTATTATGTATCTCTCGCCATTGTTAATGTTGTTCTTTTTTAACAATTATGCAAGTGGCTTAAGTTTGTACTACTTCGTTTCAAATTTAATTACCATATTTATCATGTTGGCAATTAAGAAGTTTATTCTAGATGAGGATAAGATTCATGCACAAATACAAGAGAATAAAAAGAAACCTAAAAAA
Organism: uncultured Eudoraea sp.; assembly: GCA_964636005.1. Taxonomy (GTDB): domain Bacteria; phylum Bacteroidota; class Bacteroidia; order Flavobacteriales; family Flavobacteriaceae; genus Eudoraea. The sequence continues at coordinate 2,509 of CAZWPZ010000077.1, read as the reverse complement.
GAGAATAAATTTCAACGCAAGATGCGGGAGATGATGGAACAGGCAGAGCAGCAAAAGAAGACAAAATAGAGAACTACCTGAGTATAAAAAAAGCCCTGACCTTTTGGTCGGGGCTTTTAGCATTAAGAAGGTTTAGTTTGATAAGATTTGGGACTCCAAATATGACCTAAAGCTTCGTTTAAAAAAAAGAATAGTTGTAAAGGCTTCAGATTTGTATGCTAATACATTTAATTATGATGTTTCGCTGCTTGTTCCATTTTAATATCGGCTTCACCAACAAAAAACTCTCCTCGTTACAGGAGAGTTTTTTCTAAACATCAATCGTGTATCAAACTAACGAAACAATATCTTAATGACTTGGTGGATTTAATATGTCTAATACCTCTTGTGGTAAAAGAACTTTATCAACAATGTGTACAATTCCATTACTAGCCATGTTGTCTGCTCCTGTTACCATGGCGTCAGTATCTGTCTTATCTCGGATCAATACACCGTGATTCAGGATGGCGAACAGAGACTCTCCTTGCGCTGTTGGTAATTCCTGATGATCCTCAAGATCTGTGGAAGCAGCAGCAACTCCATTGATAACGTGGTATGTTAGGACAGTGGTCAATAGATCCTTTTCAGCATCAGTGTCAAAATCTTCTAAGCTATTATACTCAGGTCCTAAGGCATTTAGTAGGTCTGCAAAGGCTGCATTAGTGGGAGCGAATACTGTAAATGGTCCGTCGCTACTTAAAAGCTCAACCAAACCGGCATCTGCTTGAATTAACGCACCAACTAGTAAACTTAGATCGTCTACTGATTGAGCCAATTCTACAATATTTGGCTCTGAGGGAGCTAGAAGATCCAGTACCTCCTGAGGAAGAAGAACTTTGTTGATCACATGCACCACACCATTGCTTGCTGCAACATCTGGCAACACTACTGCTGCATTTTCTTCTGTTGCGTCTAGAATGTGTACAGAGTTATTTTTTAAGGATACTCCTACGTTTTCTCCTTGTGCCGTTCCTATGGTCTGTCCATCAGAAAGGTCCGTTGAAAAAGCTGCTACACCACTTACCACATGATAAGTCAATACTTTAACTAGCAGTTCCTTTTCTTCTGCAGTGTCAAAATCACTTAGGCTGTTGTAATCATCACCAAGTGCTTCCAAAAGGGCAACAAAAGCATCATTTGTTGGTGCGAAGACTGTGAAGGGACCGTCAGTTGACAATAAGTCTACCAATCCAGCGTCTGCTTGCATTAATGCTCCTACTAATAAGCTCAGGTCATCTGTTTCAACTGCAATTTCGACAATAGTTTTTAAACTCATACCTGCAATGAAATCCAAAGCGGCTTGTGGCAATAATACTTTATTGATTATATGAACCACACCATTACTAGCGGCAACATCTGGCATCGTTACCATAGCTGGCATGTCTGTTGCATCTGTAATTGCAACGCTAGAACCATTTATACTAACACCGACGTTGTCTCCCTGTACGGTTGGAATACTCTGTCCATCGGATAGGCTATCAGAGAAAGCTGCTGTACCTGAAACTACGTGGTAGGTAAGAATCTGTACTAAGAGATCTTTTTCTTCTTGTGTGTCGAAGTCTGCAAGACTGTTATAGTCGTCCCCTAGAGCTTCCAATACAGCCATAAATGCTTCATTTGTTGGTGCGAAGACCGTAAACGGTCCATCGGTTCCCAAAGTCTCCACTAAGCCAGCATCAGCTTGCTGTAGGGCACCTACAAGCAGACTCAAATCGTCTGTTTCAACTGCTAATTCTACTATAGTTTTCAGGCTTAGAGAAGCAACAAAGTCTAAGGCGCTCTGAGGAAGTAATACTTTATCGATGGTGTGCGCTACACCGTTAGAGGCAATAAAATCTGTTCCTGTGATGTTTGCATTGGTATCTGAGGCGTCTCCAATTACGAAGGTGTCTCCAGAAGCAATAACCTCTATTGAATTACTTGCTAAAGCAGTAGCTACAGATCCTGCACTCAGATCCTCAGCTAAAACATTTGCTGGAACAACATGATAAAGGAGGATATCCTTAAGTAACATCATTTCTTCCTCTGTATCGAAATCGTCCAGGCTTGTGTAGTTGTCACCCAACACTTCTAATAAAGCAACAAATGCGTCATCTGTTGGAGCAAATACTGTAAAAGGACCATCTCCAGAAAGGGTTTCTGCAAGGCCTGCCTTGATCACTGCTGCTTCCAAGATAGAAAGTGCTTCAGTCTCTACTACAAGCTCTACTAAAGTACCTTCCATGTCGGCCATTGCGTTTAAAGCATCTAAGACGGCCTGTGGAACTAATACTTTATCTATTACGTGTACAATACCATTGCTTGTTTCCACATTAGGAATAACTACTCTTGCAGGTGTAGCGGTAGGGTCTTCAATAAAGACACCATCAGATAGATCTACTGTTACTATTTCACCTTGCGCGGTAGTTAATTCCTGATTATCACTCAAGTCAGAAGAAGCGGCTGCAACTCCAGCTATTACATGATAGCT
>CAZWPZ010000076.1:0-6287 GCA_964636005.1 uncultured Eudoraea sp. | reverse complement strand
GAGTTTTCTAACGATTGGAAAAAGGATTAATACATGTCTGATGTAACAGCGGTTAAGGACCTGGTTGATGATCACAAGTCCCTAAAGCAAGAAATTGCCAAGGTAATTGTAGGGCAAAATGAAGTTATTGAGCAGATCCTGCTTTCTGTTTACACAGGAGGCCATTCGCTTCTAATTGGTGTTCCGGGTTTGGCGAAGACCTTGATGGTAAATACAATATCCCAGACACTTGGGCTGGATTTTAAAAGAATTCAGTTCACACCAGATTTAATGCCAAGTGACATTTTGGGAAGTGAAATTCTGGATCAGGATAGAAAATTCAAGTTTGTTAAAGGCCCCGTGTTTGCTAATATTATCCTTGCTGATGAGATTAATAGAACCCCGCCAAAAACACAGGCTGCACTGCTGGAGGCTATGCAAGAACGGGCTGTTACCATAGCAGGAGCGCAACATAAGCTTCCAAACCCTTACTTTGTACTAGCTACCCAAAACCCAATTGAGCAGGAAGGAACCTATCCATTGCCTGAAGCACAGTTAGATAGGTTTATGTTTGCCATAGAACTAAAATATCCTAGTATTTCTGAGGAGATCCAAGTGGTTAAAACGACTACGAATGATGAATCTCAGGAATTGAAGCCGCTGCTAAGTGCAGAGAAAATTTTGGAAATACAACATTTGATAAGGCGGATTCCCGTACCAGATAATGTGGTAAATTATGCAGTAAACCTGGTAAGTAGTACCAGACCTGGCCTGGATTCTAGTTCGGATTATGTAAAAACCTATTTAGACTGGGGTGCCGGACCCAGAGCCTCGCAGAATCTAATTCTTGCAGCGAAAGCAAATGCAGCGATACACGGGAAATTTTCCCCGGATATTGAAGATGTACAAGCAGTTGCAATGGGAATTTTAAGACATCGAATTATAAAAAACTACAAGGCCGAGGCTGAGGGAATCACAGAAGAGTTAATTATTACCAAGCTACTATAATTGGTTTATAAAATGTGAGAAAATCCAAAGATCTTTTTTCCGATGGATCCGAAAATTACCTCAGGTTTAGACCGAGGTATCCAAAAGCACTCCTACAAGAACTACTAAAGTATGTGGAGCATAAGGATATGGCCTGGGATTGCGCTACTGGAAATGGACAGGTAGCAACCGTTTTGTCATCCTATTTTAAAAAAGTTGAGGCTACGGATATAAGTATTAAACAATTAGAAGCAGCGCCTCAAAAACCAAATATAACCTATAGACAAAGCTCTGCAGAAAAAGCTCCATTTGCAGAGAATTCTTTTGATTTAATAACTGTTGCACAAGCGGCCCACTGGTTTCATCTTGCTAAGTTTAAACAAGAAGTGATGCGGGTAGGGAAACCAAATGCTGTGGTTGCCATATGGGGTTATGGACTTATTGAAACCACGGGCCCAGTCGACGGTCTAATAAAGGACTTTTACAGGAGAAAAGTGGGCAACTACTGGAATAAGGAAAGGCGTCATTTAGATAATGAATATAAAGATATATCCCTAGGCCTCGAGGAGATAATACCCTCAAAAAAATACGAGATTTTATGCGATTGGAACCTTAGTCAATTCGAAGGCTATCTCAATACCTGGTCTGCGGTAGGGAATTACAAATTAGTACATCCTGGGGAAGATCCTGTTGGAGAATTAGTTTCGAAAATGAAGCCTTTGTGGAAGAACGAAGAGGTGAAAAAAATGCGTTTTCCCATCTACCTTCAAATAAGTAGATTGCCAAAAGGAAAAAATTAAAATATTGCAGACTTATCTATTCTAAAAATTTCATTACCCTTGGGTAATTTACTACTTTAGCTTTTTAGGATTAATCGAAAATTATAAAAAATGGCATTTGATATAGACATGATTAAGGAGGTTTACTCCACAATGGCCGAAAGGGTAGATAAGGCGCGTGAAATTGTTGGAAGACCTTTAACTCTTTCTGAGAAGATTTTATATTCTCATTTGTGGGATGGTACACCGACGAAGAGCTTTAAACGAGGTAAGGACTATGTTGATTTCGCTCCCGATAGGGTAGCATGTCAGGATGCCACTGCTCAAATGGCTTTGTTGCAGTTTATGCAGGCAGGGAAACCAAAAGTTGCGGTGCCAACTACGGTACATTGTGATCATTTGATTCAGGCAAAGAGTGGAGCTGCCGCAGATCTTAAATCTGCCAATAGTACTAGTGCCGAAGTATTTAATTTTTTAGAATCTGTATCTAATAAGTACGGTATTGGTTTTTGGAAACCAGGAGCTGGAATAATTCATCAGGTTGTCTTGGAAAATTATGCTTTTCCAGGTGGTATGATGATTGGTACAGACTCACATACAGTAAATGCCGGTGGTCTGGGTATGTTGGCAATTGGTGTAGGGGGTGCGGATGCCGTAGATGTAATGGCTGGAATGGCGTGGGAACTTAAATTTCCTAAACTTATTGGAGTGAAACTTACAGGTAAAATATCTGGGTGGACCTCTGCCAAGGATGTTATTTTAAAAGTTGCTGGAATTCTTACCGTTAAGGGTGGAACTGGATCTATTGTTGAGTATTTTGGGGAAGGTGCAAAGAACTTGTCCTGTACAGGAAAAGGTACCATATGTAATATGGGTGCTGAAATAGGTGCAACAACATCAACATTCGGCTACGACGACTCCATGGAGCGGTATTTAAGAGCTACCGATAGAAATGATGTGGCCGATGCCGCAAACGAGATTAGAGAGTATTTAACTGCGGACGACGAGGTATACGCTAATCCGGAGTCTTATTTCGATGAAATAATAGAAATAAATCTGGATGAGCTGCGACCACATTTAAATGGTCCATTTACTCCGGACCTGGCTACTCCAGTAGGTGATTTGGGTAAAAAAGCTCAGGAGAATGATTGGCCAATCCAGGTAGATTGGGGGCTTATTGGTTCCTGTACGAATTCTTCCTATGAAGATTTAACAAGAGCTGCTTCTATAGCGCAACAGGCTGTTGACAATAAGATTGTCCCCAAGTCGGATTTTGGAATCAATCCGGGGTCAGAACAGATTAGGTTTACGGCCGAGCGAGACGGTTTACTACAGATTTTTGAGAATTTAGGAGCAACTATTTTTACAAATGCCTGTGGACCGTGTATCGGACAATGGGATCGAAGCGATTTAAAGGGACAAGAGAAAAACACTATAGTTCATTCATTCAATAGAAATTTCTCTAAAAGAGCAGATGGAAATCCAAATACACATGCCTTTGTCGGTTCCCCGGAAATGGTAGCAGCAATTGCCTTATCCGGACGCTTAGATTTCGACCCCATGAACGATACCTTACTCAATGAGGATGGCGAAGAAGTGAAATTAAAAGAACCACGGGGAATTGAGTTACCTCCGGAAGGATTTGATGTCGATGATGCCGGGTACTTAGCTCCCAAGGCAGATGGTAGTGATGTAGAGGTAATTGTAGCGGCAGATTCTGAAAGACTGGAAGTTTTAGAGCCATTCGTGCCAATTTCGAACGAAAGTTTGCAGAATATGAAGTTACTTATAAAGGCTTATGGCAAATGTACGACGGATCATATTTCCATGGCTGGTCCTTGGTTGCGGTATAGAGGACATTTGGATAATATTTCGAATAACACCCTTATTGGTGCAGTAAATATCTTTAACAAGAAAACGAATTTTGTTAAGAACCAACTCTCTGGTGAATATGGAGGAGTCCCTGATACACAAAGAGCCTATAAGGCTGCAGGAGTAAAGACTATTGTTGTTGGAGACCATAATTACGGAGAAGGTTCCTCGAGAGAGCATGCGGCTATGCAACCCAGACATCTTGGAGTGGCTGCGGTATTGGTAAAGTCTTTTGCCCGTATCCATGAAACCAACCTTAAAAAACAAGGAATGTTGGCTTTAACCTTCGATAAGGAAACGGACTACGATCTTATTCAGGAGGATGATACTTTTAATTTTGTTGATATTAAAGACTTTGCTCCGGACCAACCGCTGACAATTGAGATTGTACATGCCGATGGAACGAAAGATAGTATTCTGGCAAGGCATACCTATAATGCGCAGCAAATTGAATGGTTTAGAGAAGGATCTGCATTAAATGTTATTAAAAAAGAAAATGCAGCCTAGTTTTGAAATGTATAACTATAAAAACTCCCGATAATCGGGAGTTTTTCATTTAAATTAGTGGGGTATGCAGATTTCAAAGAGAACCTTATGGAATTTGGTGTTAATCGTATTTGTTCTTTCCTTTTTTGTCACACCTTTGGGTTTTCAGGCTAAGGTTATATTAAACCAGATATTTGCCTCGAGTCCAAATTTGTATACATCTGAAACGGCTTCATCAATTGAAGATTATCAATGGAAACTAAAGGATGGAAATGGTAAGCCCTTTAGTTTTGAAGAGGCACAGGGCAAGGTAGTATTTATTAATTTTTGGGCATCATGGCGCCTTCCTTGTATAGCAGAGTTAAAAAGTATCCAAAAAATGTACCATCGCTATAAGGATGATATGCAGTTTTATATTATAACCAATGAAGAACGGGAACCGGTCCAAATATTTATGGAAGAATACGGATTCGATTTTCCTGTGACCTATTTGATCATAGGAGAGAAAGCTCCGTTTACTATTCCTGAGGCTCCTGCGAGTTATATCATTGATAGAGAAGGTAGGATACGGTCATTTACGCAGGGAATTGCCAAATGGAATACTAAAGAAGTATATGATTTTTTAGATGGATTGCTAGAGTAAGACTGAACCAATATTACTTTTTAAAATACTTAAAGGGCACCACAAGCATTCCAAAACACTCTCCATCATTCTTACCAAGGTGTTTGTGATGCATTTTGTGCGCTCTTCTCACGCCTCTTGCATACCAGTTATTCGCGTTTCTAAACATCTTAAACCTTTGATGAATAAAAATGTCATGTACGAGAAAATAGGTAGCACCATAAGCCATTATACCAAAACCTAATGGCCATCCTATCCAAAAGTCATGGTAACTTCCAAAGTAAAAAAGAGTCATACTCACAACGGCATAAAAAATAAAAAAGGCGTCGTTTCTTTCAAACCAAGAATCGTGGTCTTTCTTATGATGATCTTTGTGAAGACTCCAAAGAAATCCATGCATAATGTACTTATGTGTAAACCATGCCATGAATTCCATAAATCCAAATGTCCCCAAGAATATTAATATCCAAAGTATAATTCTCATATTAGTATAAGTTCAATTTATAATTTACATACGACTTAGCGAGTAAGCCAAACTTCTGGTAATTGGGTACCCTTATTCTCGTGTTTTTAATTTCCAAAGAAGGTGTGTTTTGCAACTTTCGCAGAAGTTTATGGTAGTATTTGTAGGCGGTATAAACTCCAAATTTTGCCTCGTCCGGTAGTTGAACAATACCTTCATATCCCTTTCTAAAATCCTCTTTAATTTCCTCAACAATTCTGTATTTGGAAGCCTCATCAAGCTCCAATAAATTGGTATTAGGAAAATAGGATCTGTTGAGGTGTTCATAGTCCGCTTTCAGATCTCTTAGGAAGTTTACTTTTTGAAATGCAGACCCTAAAGCCATAGCCGAATCTTTAAGGGTGGCATACTTTTCATCATTACCCTTTACAAATACTCGAAGACACATTAAGCCAACAACATCGGCCGAACCGTAGATATACTCTTTGAATTCTGCTTCCGTACTGTAAATTGTCTTGTTCAAATCCATTCGCATACTCTTCATAAAAGAGTTAACAAGGTGGTAAGGAATGTTGTATTGATGGTACGTTTTTTGAAAAGAGTTTAAAATCGGATTCAGACTTATTTTATTCTCCAATGCCAAATTTAGGTCTTCCTCAAAACGATTAAATAGGTCCTCCTTGTCAAAGTCGTGAAAGGTATCTACAATCTCATCAGCAAAACGCACAAAACCATAAATGTTATAGATGTCTGACCTAATAGAGGATGAAAGCATCTTTGTTGCTAAGGAAAAGGATGTGCTATATGATTCGGTAACCACTTTGCTACACTCAAAAGAAACCTGATCAAAAATTGCTTTCATTTACTTAAACTTTTATTTCTACCCATCAAGCTGGATACTAATTTTCCCGAAATCAAAGCAGGAGGAACTCCAGGTCCCGGAACAGTTAGCTGTCCTGTAAAAAATAGATTTTCCACTTTTTTACTTTTTAAACCTGGTCTTAAAAACGCAGTTTGCGATAAGGTGTTTGCCATTCCGTAAGCGTTCCCTTTATAAGAATTATATTCTTCTTTAAAGTCCTTAACACAAAACGACTCT
>CAZWPZ010000075.1:0-16690 GCA_964636005.1 uncultured Eudoraea sp. | reverse complement strand
CTCCTGCACTAGGAGCATCATCTTCGTTTACGGTCACAGTAGCTTTATCTTCCGGACAACTTCCGGATGCAGCTATGGTATAGGTATATACTCCATTAACAGGGCCACTCCAGGTTCCTCCAGGATCGGCATTGGTAAGGGCTTGAAAAAGTTCCTGTTCGCTTGGTTGCTCATCGCCTATACAGATTGTAAGCTCGCCATCGTCTCCTGCACTAGGAGCATCATCTTCGTTTACGGTTACAGTAGCCTTATCTTCCGGACAACTTCCGGATGCAGCAATGGTATAGGTATATACCCCATTAACTGGGCCACTCCAGCTTCCACCGGGATCGGCATTGGTAAGGGCTTGAAAAAGTTCTTGTTCGCTTGGTTGCTCATCACCTACACAGATAGTAAGCTCGCCGTCGTCTCCTGCACTAGGAGCTTCATCTTCGGTTACGGTCACAGTAGCCTTATCTTCCGGACAACTTCCTGATGCAGTAATGGTATAGGTATACACCCCATTTACCGGGCCACTCCAGCTTCCACCGGGATCGGCATTGGTAAGGGCTTGAAAAAGTTCTTGTTCACTAGGTTGTTCATCACCTACACAGATGGTAAGCTCACCGTTATCTCCTGCACTTTCACATTCTTCTGGATCTGGCTCATTGATGTGTACGACACATTTAGAACTACAACCATTCTTATCTGTTATTATTACTGTATGTTTTCCTGCGTTGAGATTCTTTGCCGTAGATGTAGTTTCACCATTATCCCATTCGTAGCTATACGGTTTAGTCCCTCCAGAAACATTAACCCTTGCTGAGCCGTCCGAACCACCATAAACACTAACGTCATTTATCTTTGTAATGGAATGTTCTAGTTTGGAAGGTTCTTTTATATGGACTTCAGCCATAGCAGTATTTCCATCGGCATCTGTCACTGTTACTTTATATATTCCAGCGCTTAACTGAGTTAACTTTGAGGTAGTTGCTCCATTGCTCCATAAATAAGTGTAAGGATAATTCCCCCCGCTGACCTCAACGCTAGCGTGTGCATTATTCCCACCATAGCAGAGTATGTGGCAAAAATCCTTGATGGATGCTGTAAAATTTGTAATAGCATTTGCTGGTTTAATCTTAGTTTCGGCTATATGGAATTCATTCGCCTTATTATCCCAAGCAGAATTAGTATTACTGACATCATACATGTGTGCATTTCCTTGGGAAATTCCGAGCAATAAAACAGCACTATAGAAAATTATTTTTTTTAGATAATTCAGAGTAATGTTCTTCATAGTATAGTTAGATTAGTTAATAACTACACCAGAGCATAAAGTAGTTTGGTAATTGTATTTAAAATGAAGTGGGGTTCATTTAATAACAAAAAGAACTCTTTTAAAAAAGGTGAAAAATTGAATGTTAATTAGAAGAGTAATTTAAAATCGAATAGACTTTCTTTTAATTGGTTAAAACTTTTTTATTGTCAATAAGTGGCAGCTATTTTAACTAAATTTTAGACAAATTTGTTAGAAGTTCGTTAAAATGACGCTTTTTTTGGCCAAAAGTTATTTTGTCCTACAAAACAATCATTCCAAGAATTAGACATAGATTAATGTTAATGAGGAAGTAAATATTGATATTCTAAAGGAATTAAATAAGACTTGCAAAGGACTCGAAATGCTTTGTTGAACCAGTGTAAAAGGCAACGACGTTAATGTAATTGAGTCTTTTAGACAAAAAAATTTAATATGGATTATTGGGTATGCAATTCGTTAAGCCCCTAGGAGGAGTTGTAAATAAATTTTATTACATACTACTCAAGCTGACTTATTGTACAGTTACCTTCCGGAGTTTATTGGAAAGAAAAAAACCATCCAAAGGATGGCTCTTTGTATTCATTTCTTGGCTGTGTTGTTATGATTCCATTTTTACCTGAATAGGCATGCTGTACACTTGATTTTGTACGCCAGGATTTTCAATTTTCTTATAATTTACATTTTGTCTAATGTAATCCCTGATGTCTTTTCTGGTCGAACCAACTCGAAGAACAACTATTTCCCCTCTATCATTAAATGTAAAGGTAAAATCAATTTGAAAATCTCTTTGTGTTTCGAACTCTGCATCATCAAATAATTCTACTACCTGATTTCTGATTTCTTTCTTGTCTTCTATGTCTTCTGAAGCATAAGAGGTTGTTACTCCTAACATTAATGCTAATGCTAATACTTTTAAATTTTTCATAGTTATCTTTTTATGTTTAATGTTAATCTTTAAAACTTAAACAAAAATAAAAAGAAAAGCATCGAAGGTCAATTAAGAATAAGGGATTAACACATTATTTAACATATTATAATTAGTAAATGATGCTATTAGCTAAATAATATTCATAATATATGGCTATATGGTAATAATAATGCAAATCTATAAGATATAAGAAAAATCTATGTATATTAAAAATATTCATAAAAAAATTCTATTTATCAACCATTTAATCCACTTGCATCTTTATTTGTATTGCCTTTGGTGGCAATATTCCGGAGGAATTAATATTACCTTGCCTCAGGACGTGTAGCTTGCTTGGTGTTTATTCGAGGATTTGATCTTTTTCTAGGAGTAATTCTTTTAGTTGGGAGTAGTTGACCTCCTGTACGGGGATTTGATTGTCCATAGCTAAAATCGCTGCTACGGCTGCAGACTGCCCAAGTATCATAAAAACAGGTTCCATCCGTATCGAACCATAAGCTATATGGGAAGCACTTAGGGAGACGGGTACCAATAGGTTGGCGCATTCTTTTTTTAGTGGTGTAATAGAGCGATAACTAATTGGATAGGGTTTTGGAAATTTGGCTTCAACATTGCCCTCATTTTTGACTTGACCATCTGGGTCAATATAACGCTGAACATTGTGGGAGTCCATTCCATAGGCGGCCATACCAATGGCATCTGTAACTATATCAATACTCTCACAATTTTTTTGTGTCATAATATAGACACCTAGCATTCTTCGAGCTTCTCTAATGTATAATTGTTGTTGCCAACCATCTTCACGTTCGAATTCATCTTTGGCGGTACCCCAACGAGAAACTTCTTTGCGGATATGTTCCGGGACTCGTGGATGATTTGCAAGGCTCCACATGAGGCCTTGTTGGTAGCTACGGTGTCTTTCAATAATTTTTTCACGTTCGGCATAACTCGCAGTAGGATAGTGATAGTTCTGTCCTACAAAATCTGTTGAGAAGCCATTTTTATTGTTTGTATCTGTTTTACGATTGGGCATACTGGAATTGATCCATGGTATTTCATTATAACCTGCTTCGTAGTTTCTAAAAAGTAGTTCATAGTTTAAAGCATCATAATCAGCGGGTTTTATGAAGGGTATTCTGTTTTCCGGGTGATCGGTAAGGCACATTCTAAAACAATAAGCCTGAACTCTTTTATCGCCCTCACCACTTTTACCTGGTCCAGTAGCATCTATATAAGGCAAGACACCACTACTTTTATCCCCTTTAATAATGTAGGGATCAACACCATCTACAAAATTGTGATTAGCACCGTTGGTCGAAGGAATTCCAAGTAAGGTCGGGCTAAAGGTATTATCTTGTACACCGTTGAGATTTTCTCCATATATGCTGTTAGATTCTCTTCCAACTGTAAAACTAACGCCTGCCGTTGCCATCAAATCTCCTTCATAGGTTGCATCTATAAATACCTTACCAAAATAAGTATCACCAGATTCCATAACTATGGAATTAATCTTATTATCCACTTTTCGAACACCAGAAGTCCTATTCAATCTCTGGCCATGGACGATTCTGATAGAGGTACCTTCTATCATTTGCCGAAATACGGTAAGTGCGGCCGAGGGTTCGAAGGTCCACATGGCCTCCTCTCCTTGCTCGGTTCGTGTTTGTCCGCCGTCCTTATATTCAGAAGGTTTTTGCCATTTCCAGTTATTAGGGTCCTGATAATACTTTTTAATGTTTTTATAGAATTCCAGAGAGATTCCTCCAATTACCTGCTTATTCCCAATATCGGTTTGCCCTAGTCCTCCAGTGGTCAATCCACCAATTCTGGTAGAGGGTTCTATAAGGATAGCAGATTTTCCGGATCTATCTGCTTCCAAAGCAGCAGCAATGCCAGAGGAAGTTCCTCCATAAATTATTAGATCAGCCTTATTTTGATGGTCTTGCCCTTGTGTTAACTGGGGAATTACCCCGATACCTAAAATGAAAAGAAATTGTATTACTTTTTTATATACCATGATACATGTTTTGTACTTTGCTCATCCTGCTAACTAAAGAGAGCTGTCTCTATGTCTAAATGTGTAAGAATAAGAGAACTTTGACACCTAACTTGTAGTTTGTAAAATATAGAACTAATATAATACTATATTTTTTTGAATAAGGAAATGGCTGGTAAGCGTTTTAAAGGAGTTTTCTAAGGCGCAAATTTCTGTGAATTAATAGATAATTAAAGATCATCATTAGTTTGCGGATCTATGAACAGTATCTGTGTTTTCTTCACAAATGGTACTTTGTAAAAAAATAGTTCGTCTTAAAAAGTAAATAAAACTTTACATTTTATAAAAGATTTATATATTTGTCAAATAAACTTTACAAAATGAAGCAAGAAAGAAGAAAAATTACCATTCAACTCGCCTTTTGGACATGGTCCTGGGTACTTACACTAGCAATAGCAACCTTTGGACCGATATATCTGTGGGATGACAATAAGTGGATATCACTCCTAGCAATTGGCGTCAACTTAATCAACGGTGTTCTCATGATATGGGCAAACAGAAGACTATTCAATCACTATGATGAGTTAGAGAGAAAAATACATCTGGAGTCCTTAGGATTCACTTTGGGAACTGCTGTGGTAGTAGGACTTTCCTATTCCTTATTATCACAAAGACAAATTATCAACGCCAACGCGGAGATTGGTTTTTTGGTAGGTTTTATAGGAGTTACGTATTTAATTGCACTTATGGTAAATAGAAAAAGATACCTATGAAAAATAGGGTGAGGGAATTAAGGAAGTTACAAGGTCTAACACAGGAAGAATTAGGGGAGATTATTGGTGTATCTAGACAAACAATTAATGCAATTGAAAAGGAAAAATTTGATCCGAGTTTACCAACAGCCTTTAAAATGGCAAAATTGTTTAAAATTCCCATTGAATCGTTTTTCCTATTCTTTGAAGATCAGGAATAGCATTTTTTTATGATCTTATTAAAGTAATTTTACTTAACCCCAATAAATGGATAAAAGCCCTTGATCATTAACTAAAGAAATAGGGTCAAATAAAGTCAAAACTATCATAATATGAATAGGTTATCTCTTTTAGGAATATGTCTCTTAAGTTTTAGTCTCGTTGTGGCACAAAGTACACCTTTAGATCCTGTACTATTAGACAAGTCGTTTTTATCTGGAGTAGGCTTAAAAAAAGTCTTAATTGAAGATGAACCAGATAAGGCATTTTATCAACAACTTCTTTACGAAGGGAAAGACCTCAGTGTTTTCATCGTATCCTCAGAAACTTGGAGTAACGATTTTAAAGATTTTTGGTTCGATGAGTTTATTTATATGTTCCACGGCACAGCTACAATGAAGCCCCAAAAGGGAAGAATACAGACCTTTCAATCTGGAGACTATTTTTTTGCACCAAAAGGATATACTGGAAAATGGGATATAGATGCTGGAGAAAATTTGGAATATGAACTATCTGTTATTGCTACAGAAAGGGCAGATGAAGGAGTTATTTCGAAGGATTTAGAACATACAGTAATTCCAGCAACCAAACTCTCGGGGACGCATATACTAATGAATGAAAACGGCACCTTTGCTGAAGTCCTGAGAGAAGGTATAGAACTTAAAGTAGTATTAAAGGCAGAAAAACCAATAAATCGGGAGATAAAACAGGCAAAAGATTTGTTTATTCGGCTATTATCCGGTCAACTCACCATAACGACAGAAAACACTGAAAAAACATTTTATACTGGAGATTTTTTTATAATACCAAAAGGTATGAAAGGGCAGTGGGCTTCAGAAGGACACGGCTTAATAAAGTACCTCACTGTTGAAACCATCCAAAAGGATTAAGTTTTGATGTAATTAAAGTGCATGTGTTGAGAATAAGTTTTTCTGCGATTTCTCAATAAAAGCTTCCTGCATAGAGCGTTTCTTATTTATTACCTTCCAATTCATTTCTTAATACACAGCCTTTTTAATAGGTGACAAAAAAATTATTACAATTGGTATATTATTCTTTTTTACTGCCAATGCGAAGTAAGTAATAAAGCTGTGCATAGCATTATTTTTTGTCTTAACTTAACAGCAAGGAATATATTATGAAAAAACCAACCACCCTGATTTCCATTAGACTCCTTCTAATGGTGTTTACTGTTACCATTTTCTCCTGTAAAAAATCAAATGAAATTCCGCCGTTTCCCGTATCGGAAACAGAGTTTCAACAACCAACACGTAAATCCATAGACTTCTCAGAAGTAGATACGATAATGTGGGAAACAGATACTCCTGCCTTACTTAAGTCTTTTCCTGTAAAAAGATTTAGCTGGAACCAATTGCCAGAAAAGGAGGTCGATTTTGGACTACCACTACCATTTACCAATAGACCTGAGGCCAAACCTTTCCGTTTGGATAGTTTGGAATCTCGACCATTTTCTTATGACAGTTTGCCTAAGGCAGATTTGGAAATAAAAATCATAGAACTAGGGATGCCAGAAATATTTTTGGCAGGAGACCTGTCGGAATACCCTGGAGCAACTCGTGGAGTTCAATCTAGTGGGCTGGCTTTTGGCCTTCCAGGCTTGCCACGGACCATATTTAAGGATAAGGACAGCTTACTTTGGATAGGTACCGATGGACATATTATACGATATGACTCAGAGAATTTCGAAGTATATGGTCCGGAACAAGGACTTCGCATCTCCTCAGCGACTGCAATTTTTGAAGATTCAAAGAATAGACTTTGGGTTGGCGGTAATTTTGGAGAAGTCGCAATTATTGATTTTGAGGCAAACATTATTTACGAGCTTTCCAGCGTTTTTCCAACATCCGGTATTTATGGTATTCTGGAAAGTACCGATGGTAAATTCTGGCTTTCTTCTTTAAACGTAGGCTATCACATTTTTGATATTGAAGATTCTTCTGTTTATCAACTTACGGAAAGTTCTGGTTTGGCTGGGAATTATGTAATTACTCCATATCAGGACAAAGATGGCCTCATATGGTTGTCTTCAAACAGGGGTGCTAACATAATAGACCTGAACGCAGGAAAGAATAGGCACCTTTTCCTTGGAGACGAGTTTCCAAGTAGATTCTGTTCTAGCTTCCGAGAGGATAACAGCGGCAACTTATGGATTTCGACCGGCATTGGTCCTTTGGTTTTGAATGGCAGCAGAAGTACGATTACAACTTATGTAAACAGAGAACTTTTTGACGAACAAAACGGTACTTCCAGTGTCTTTCAGGATTCTGGTGGTTCCATTTGGCTGGGCGGAAATAATGGTGTTTTCTACCAGATTAAGAACCAAACAAACGAGGTTCAGAAGTATACCGTTACAGACACGCCTTCAAGAGCTTTTTTGTATATCGTTGAGGATAAACAAGGACAAATATGGGGGGCAATGCCACAAGGAGGACTTTATAGAATAAATGTAAACTCTGGAAGACCAGGTAATTTTACAGAAGACGACGGCTTAAGCAGTAATGCTATATGGAGTACTCTGGAGACCAAAGATGGGAAAATTTGGATAGGCACCTATGAAGGAATAGATATCTATGACCCTCAAACCAGAGCCATAAAGCATCTTGGGGCGGAACACGGACTGGTAGGGGATAGGAATGCCAGATTGAAATTGGATTCTCAGGGCAGAGTATGGTCTGTGGGAGGGTCAAGTGGTGTAAGTATTATTGATCCCGTCAAAGAGACCATACAACAACTATCTTCCTTTCAGGGGCTACCATCGGATTTAATTTCAGGGATTGTAGAAGGAAAAGATGGTACCATTTGGATGGGTGCAAGCGAGGGTGAATTAATAAAGTTAAATCCTGAAACTAGGTCCCTAATGCATTTTCTTCCTAAGCAACCAGAAAATGTATTTCAGAACAATGTAATAATTGAAGATAGTAAAGAGAACATTTGGATAGCAGGTATTGGTTCTGGTTTGCAACGGATAAATACTAAAACTAATGAAAGGCTTTTTATTAGATTAGACGATGGTCTAATATCGAACACGGTATATGCTATTACACTAGATGAAAAAGACAACATTTGGGTAGCAACAGACCTGGGAGTACAGTATTTAGATGTTGCAACCAAAGAAGCCATCACCTTTACCACGAAGGAGGGTTTGGCAGCCAATGATGTTTATGCATTAAAGATTTATGAAGGAAAGCTCTATGCGGGGACCTCTAGAGGACTAACCATTCTAAAACCAGAGGACTCATCCAATGGGATAACTTGGGACATAAAGAAAATTGGGAGCGAACAAGGTCTTCGGCTCTTAGATTTTTCTGAAAACAGCTTCACCTTTGATAAGAACAATCGTTTTTGGGCTGGGGTTCAGGGCGAAATGCTTACGGTGATGGATGAAATAAGCATAGATTCAACTGCCTCTACTACCTTTCTAACTGGAATAAATATCTTGGATGAGGAACAATATTTTTATGACGTACAAGTACAAAACACCTTGCGATCTTCGCTGGATACGATTTGGAGTTCAAACCGTACTGATTATTCTGTACCCGAGACTAGATCTGGCAACACTGAGAAAGACTTAGAGATTAATTGGGATATTGTTAGAAGCCCTTATAATATTCCGGTAGGTCTGCGACTACCTTACACACAGAACTTTCTTAGCTTTCGTTATAATGCGGCAAACTACGCCAACAGGGATCAGATATATTACAGATATATTTTAGAAGGGATTGATAAAAATTGGAGTCCTATCACACAAGAGACTACCAGTGAAAACTATAGAGATTTACCGCCAGGAGAATACACCTTCAGAGTAGCCTCAAAAGGATTTAATGACGTTTGGAGCGAACCTAGCATTTTTCAATTTACTATTATGCCACCTTGGTGGAAGACTTGGTGGGCCTATCTTTTATTCTTAGTTGTCGGAGTACTCGCTATATGGTCTTTTATTAGTTACCGCTCTAACTGGTTAAAGAAAGAAAATCGATTATTAGAAGAACGGGTATCCCACCGAACAGAGCAATTGAAGAAAAAAATAGAAGAATTAAAAGCAACACAATCCCAATTAATTCAATCTGAAAAAATGGCATCCCTAGGGGAATTAACAGCAGGAATAGCTCATGAAATTCAAAACCCCTTGAATTTTGTAAATAATTTTTCTGAGGTAAATACAGAACTTATAGATGAGATGCAGGAAGAATTGGAAAAGGAAGACTATGAAGAGGTGCTGGCTCTGGCAAAAGATATAAAGGCCAATCAGGAGAAAATAAATCACCATGGAAAAAGAGCCGATGCCATCGTAAAAGGGATGTTGCAACATAGTCGTAGTAGTAGTAACGAAAAAGTCCCAAGTAATATCAACGCTATTGCCGATGAGTATCTCCGTTTAGCTTACCATGGGTTAAGGGCCAAAGACAAGTCGTTTAATGCCACCATGGAGACAGACTTTGATTCCTCCATTGGTAAAATAAACATTGTACCACAAGATGTGGGCAGGGTAATCTTAAATTTAATTACCAACGCTTTCCATGCCGTGGATGAGAGAAGGCTTAAAGAAAAAGACAAACCAGATAGCGATTATAAGCCTACGGTATTGGTAAGTTCCAAGAGGATAGGGAATAGTGTGGAAGTAAGTATAAAGGATAACGGAAATGGCATTCCTGATAAGGTCCGAGATAAAATTTTTCAACCTTTCTTTACCACGAAGCCCTCAGGGCAAGGTACAGGTCTGGGACTTTCTCTTAGCTACGATATTATTAAGGCCCACGGGGGGATGCTTTTACTGGATACAAAAATTGGTGAGGGAACCACTTTTACTATAACCCTTCCGGAGGTATAAAAAGACTAAAGAATATTAATTAAAAAGAGCCAATGTCAGAGATGAAAATTTTAGTTGTAGACGACGAACAAGATGTAAAAACACTGTTTGAACAGCGATTTAGAAAAGAAATCCGTAAGGGAGAGCTTCACTTTGTATTTGCTTTTTCAGGGGAAGAGGCCTTGGAAATAATGGATAAAATGAGGCAGGAAGCTGTTTTGATTTTATCGGATATTAACATGCCAGGAATGAGTGGTCTGGAACTTTTAAAAGAAATTAAGGAGAATTACGTAGCACCACCACCTGTAGTAATGATGGTTACGGCTTATGGAGATGAAGAAAATCGGAATACCTCCAAAACCCTTGGAGCAGACGATTTTTTAACAAAGCCATTAGATTTTAAAGAGTTAAAAACGAAACTAAAAAATATGGCATAATGGCAAAAATTATGGTCGTAGATGATGAGACAGATTTGGAGGTTCTCATCAAACAAAAATTCAGGAAGCAAATCCGTCAAAAAGAATACGAGTTTCTGTTCGCGGTTAATGGTAGAGATGCCTTAGAGAAAATTGCGCAACATCCAGAAGTTGACATTGTTCTTAGTGACATCAACATGCCTGAAATGGATGGGCTTACCTTATTGTCCGAATTAAACGAAACCAGCCCCTTGATAAAAGCGGTGATTGTCTCTGCTTATGGAGATATGGATAATATCCGGGTGGCTATGAACCGGGGCGCTTTCGACTTTATTACCAAACCAATAAATTTTAAGGATTTGACCATTACCATGGAGAAAACCTTAAAACAGGCCAAACAAGTAAAAGATACGCTAAAGGCAATAAAGGAGAATAATATTCTGAGAATGTATGTGGATGAAAATGTTCTCAACTTTATGGGAGGGCAGGAATATGAATCTAAGATTACCGCTAACGAGTATATTGAGGCTACCGTGATTTTTGTAGATGTTTGTGGATTTACCAAGATTAGTGAAACGACATCTCCAGATATTGTTGTGAATATGCTTAACACCTACTTTGACGCAATGGTGAAGGAAATAGTAGAGCTTGATGGTATTATTGATAAATTTATCGGAGATGCCGTAATGGCTGTTTTTAAGGGAGACTACCATCTGGATAGAGCAATTGATGCAGCCATAGCCATCCGAAATGAAGTGAACAAGTTTCCCGCAGTGGAAGGTATGGATTCGTTTCAACCCAAAGTATCTATCGGAATTAAAAGTGGTGAAATGATTTCTGGGAATATAGGATCTGCCAATTTAAAGCGATTGGACTATACTGTTATCGGGGATACGGTTAATACTGCGGCCAGATTGCAGGATATGGCAAAAGAGAACCAAATAATTATATGTGAAGACTGTTATTTAAAAGTGAAAGAAGCTTTTAAATGCGAAAGCATGGGCAGTATTACTTTGAAAAACAAAACCAATCCACTAAAAGTTTATAATGTAATTGAGTAATTGTTCTATCATCGTAACATTAATTTTATCCCTTTAGGCATCTCACTTTATGACATAGGACCCTTTCTCCTTCCTTCTGGAGCTTCGTATTATAACACTATTTGTTCTTAGGCAGAGGAGCGGACAGAACTTTCCAAATACCCCCTTCTCCCAAATGTTTGTGTAAAACGGAGCCAATATTATAAAACAGCAGAGCTCCGAAAACACAGATACTGTTCACCCATAAGTGATAGCTGTTTGCGTTTTCAAAAAGATGTTTTGTAGCATTAAAAACACCATCGTATTTCTCTCTTTCTTCTATGGATTTTTCCAGAACCATGATTACAAATATCCCTGTCATATACAACAAGGTCCTTAGTAGTATATTTACAATGGCGGGTTGGGTTTTGCTGTTAAACAGAGGAACATTTTCCAAAATTATTACAGCCTTAGCAGCTATCATTGCACCAATAATTACAGAAGACATGCCGTAGACATCAATGGAATATTCACGAAGTAATAAGATTTTTATCAACATAAAAAACCCAAACCAAATAAGAAAATATAGGGTTACCCACAAGACAGACTTAATTTCTTTTACTAGTTTTTCTTTCATTTTTGTATCACTATTTTAACGAAGATTCGGATTTATAGATACCTTGTTCTGGTTGAGGTTAAGATACTAATTCTTATTATAAACATCTTCCATTATAATATAGAGCATTGGTATAAAAGTCCCTCTTTGTTTTAGCTTTTTTTATACCTTTAAATCTCTTTGTAAATCACTTATTATGTCCCGAGTCTTTATAGTTATTTTCTGTTCGCTTTTTTCCGTTTTAGTTAGTGCCCAAAGAACAGAACCTTCTCCAAATGTTTTAGTAATAATGTTTGATGACGCAGGCTTGGATATGAGCGCCTATGGAAGTAGCTATGTAAAAACACCTGGATTTGATCGGGTTGCCAAGGAGGGCATTCTCTTTAAAAGAGCCTATACACCCAACGCCAAATGCGCTCCTTCCAGAGCCTCCTTTATTACAGGGAGAAATACTTGGGAATTAGGGGCGGCGGCTAATCATTATATCTATTTTCCACCTTATCTTAAAACATATCAGGAAGTTCTTTTAGAAAAAGGTTATGAAACTGGGCATACTGGCAAGGGATATGGACCAGGAATCACCGTAAATGAAGACGGCAGCCAAAGAGAAGTCTTAGGCCCTTCGTATAATTTGAAAAAGCTTGTCCCAGCAACCACCTCTATATCAACCAATGATTATGCTGAAAATTTTATTGACTTTTTAAATAAAGTGCCGGAAAGCAAGCCATGGAGTTTTTGGGTGGGTAGTACCGAACCACATAGGGGTTATGCATATGGGTCCGGAGCAAAACTGGGAAAAAAAAGAAAAGAAATGATTAAGGATTTTCCCTCCTACTGGCCGGATAACGAGATTACAAGAAATGATTTATTGGATTATGCATTTGAAATAGAAGACACCGACAAGCACATAAGCAAAATATTAGAGGTTCTGGAAGATAGGAATAAATTAGAGAATACCCTTATTATAGTTACTTCAGATCATGGTATGCCCTTTCCGAGAGTAAAGGGCGATCAATATGAAAATGCCAACCACGTCCCTCTTGCCATTATGTGGAAGGGCAATACACAGATCAGTGGAAGAACTGTCGACGACTACGTTAGTTTTATAGATTTTGCCCCTACCATATTAGAAGTGGCAGGAATATCCTGGCAAGAATCAGAAATGTATCCATCTTCGGGAAACAGTCTTGTAAATATCTTGACCTCCGACAAATCTGGTCAAATAGAAAAGGAACGTAATTTTGTTTTGGTAGGGAAAGAGAGGCATGATACGGGGAGACCAAATGATGTAGGTTATCCTATAAGAGGGATATATAAAGATTCGATGCTGTATATCCATAATTACGAAATAGACAGATGGCCTTCAGGAAATCCGGAAACTGGATATCTAAATACGGATGGCAGTCCTACTAAATCGGAAATATTAAAATTAAGGCGCGCAGACAAGGATAAGACATTCTGGAAACTGAACTTTGGAAAACGGCCGGAAGAAGAACTTTATAATATTAAAAAGGATCCGTTTTGTATGATCAATTTAGTTGTTAATGAAGGTTTTCAAGAGATAAAAAATAGCCTCCGAGCAATTATGGAAAAAAAACTGATAGAACAAAATGATCTTCGGATGCAAGGGTTTGGTCACGTTTATGAATTACATCCATTATCAGGAGGAGCAGGTTTCTTCGAGAAATTTATGAATGGTGAAAACCCAAAGGCTGGTTGGGTTTCAGAAAGTGATTTTGAACCATTTTATTTAGACGGAGAAGGGAATGAAATAAAACCTGTGCTTGTTCCAAAGAATTAAACAATTAGACTGTTGAATTCATTTCTTCACATAAGTTAACTTAGGTATTTTAGAAATACTTGGCATATGGATTTATTATATCTTCTAAATTCCTAGAAAATTAAAAACAGAATACTCTATTTTAGAAGAGTAAAAACGGATTTAAATGCGTCAAAATACTATTTTGGGAATAGAACGCTTTACTTCTACCCCTAAAAGAGTCGTTGTAACCGGGGCTCATCCTGGAGATCCAGAAGCAGGATGCGGAGGGCTCATAGCCTTGTTGACCAAAGCAGGACATAAGGTTACCCTTTGCTATTTCACTACTGGTGAGGCGGGTATTGAAGGGGCAAGTTTTGATGAAGCCGCTTCCATCAGGAAAAAAGAATCTATAGCCTCCAGTGAACTTCTCGGAGCAACTCCATATTATTTTGGACAAATAGACGGTAATTCTCTTATTAATATCTCTGAGTATAACAGGATGTTATTGTTTTTAGAGGAAGAAAAGCCCGATCTTTTATTAACCCATTGGCCCCTGGATACCCATATTGACCATCGAAGCTGCGCCATGGTAACCTATGATGCCTGGTTACGTTTAAGCGCTAAACCAGACTTGTACTATTACGAGGTTACACCGGGCGGACAAACCCAAAACTTTATTCCTACGGATTATGCGAATATCATTGATACAGTTCAGTTAAAAAGGAAGGCGTGTTTTCTTCATGAAAGTCAGAATATGGAAGAGCTATATCCCAAGGACCATGAATTAATGGAAGAGTTTCGGGGAATGGAAAGTGGGTTTAAGTATGCTGAAGCCTTTGTAAGACAAAAAAGTAACCCTCAGATATTTTTAAAATAACCACTTGCCAATATGAGTAAGATTACAAGACGAGAACTAATAAAAAGATCGGCAACTGGCCTTGGAGCTTCTTTATTGGCTTACCCTTTACTCTCCTTCGAATCTCAAAGATCCTTGCAAGTTGTGGTGACTGGAGCTCATCCAGACGATCCTGAGACTGGCTGTGGTGGTTTGATAGCCCTCCTTACTTCTCTTGGTCATAGGGTAACACTTGCCTACCTAACAAAAGGGGAGGCAGGAATTCAGGATTCTTCAAAAAATAATTCGGCAAAAATTAGAACTGAGGAGGCCAAAAATGCCTGTAAGATCCTGGGTGCAACTCCTTTGTTTTTGGGACAAGTAGACGGTGAAACCTACGTGGACAAAAAGTCTTATGAATCTGTTTTTGAAGTACTGAATAGTCTGAAACCCGATCTACTATTAACGCATTGGCCTATTGATAGTCACAGAGATCACAGGGCATGTTCCCTATTAACCTATAATGCGTGGTTATGGATGCAAAATAAACCAGATTTTTATTTCTATGAGGTAATGAGTGGTTCACAGACGCAAAATTTTGATCCTACGGATTTTGTTGATTTAAGCAGTGTAAAAAAGATAAAACACCAAGCTTGTTTCGCTCATAAGAGTCAGGACATTGAAAGATATTATCAAGGAGATCATGGAAAGATGGAGAAATTTAGAGGATTAGAAGGAGGTTTTGAGCTTGCTGAAGCTTTTGTTAGACACTGGTGGAACCCAAAACGACTTTATGAAATTTAGACAAATTCCTTTACGAATGAAAAATATAGTGCCAATACTGCTCACTCTTATTTTTAGCCTCTTTGGATTCCAATCCAACGCACAAAATCCAGAGCGCTGGATTAGCTATCCAACAGCAAATACTAGTTCTTACGGAGTCTATCATTTTCGAAAGGCGTTTGAGTTGACAGAAATACCCTCTGAACTTTTAGTTCATATTTCTGCAGACAACAGATATCATTTTTATGTAAACGGGAAGATGCTTTCTTATGGACCCGCCAAGGGGGATTTAGAAACCTATAAATACGATATTTTAGATATTGCTCCACTATTAAAAAAGGGTAAGAATGTATTGGCTGCTTTGGTTTACAATGCAGGGAAGGACCGGCCCATGTCCCTTATTTCAGCACAAACGGCCTTTTATTTTAAGGTAATTCCAGATGAATTTCAAAACTTAAACAGTAATTCGTCTTGGAAATCGTATCGAAATTTGGCCTATAAACCAATTTCTTACCAGGAAATGTTGAGAGACCCGCACTGGGTATGGGGGTATTATGCATGCGGTCCAGGTGATGATCTAGACGCTGAGGTTTTTCCTTGGGGATGGGAGTTAAACGACTATAATGATACGAATTGGAGTAATGCAGAGGAACTGCAATTTGAGGGATCACCGCCATGGAATTTATTCCCTAGAAATATTCCTTCCATGAAAGGAGCTGTATCTAATTTACGATCAGTACGATTAACCGAGAATATAAAGGTGCCTTCTGAATTTTTAGAGGGTAAAGGTAAATTTACTGTTCCGGCTAATACAAAGGCAAAAATACTGCTAGACAATGAGTTGTTTAACATGGGATACCCTGAATTAAAAGTAAACCATGGTAAAGGAGCAACAATAAAAATTAAATATGCCGAAGCATTATACGAGAAAATAAATTTAAAGGCGCATAGAGATTCGGTAAATGGCCTAACCATGTTTGGCGTATGGGATGTTTTTAGGCCGGATGGTAAGGAAAGAGTGTTTCGGCCTTTATGGAAAAGGACCTTTCGGTATATTCAATTGATCGTGGAAACCAAAGATTCTCCTGTTGATATTATTTCATTGCACAATGAATATTCCGGATATCCCTATGAGGAAATGTCCACCTTCGTTTCCAATAACCAAAGGTTGAATCAAATCTTTGAAAACAGTTTGAGGACTTTTCAAATGTGTTCAGGAGAAACGTATTACGATACTCC
>CAZWPZ010000074.1:0-14198 GCA_964636005.1 uncultured Eudoraea sp. | reverse complement strand
GACGATGGAGACTTAACAGCCTTCCGTTATGACGATTGGAAATTGATTTTTATGGAACAAAGGGCACCCGGAACGCTTTTGGTATGGGCAAATCCATTTACACCTTTACGAGTCCCACTTATCTTTAATTTAAGGAGGGATCCCTATGAAAGAGCCCAGATAACATCGAACACCTATTACGATTGGCTTATAGACAGAGCATATCTACTAGTACCTGCGCAACAGTACGTTGGAAGTTTTTTAAAGACCTTTGTTGACTACCCACCTAGACAAAAAGCGGCAAGCTTTTCCTTAGAGAGAGTAATGGATCAGTTAGCCAAAGGGGGCGGTTCCAAATAATCATAATTAAAACAAGACTAAATGATAAGGTATAAAATAATATTAATTGTCTGTTTGATTTTTGCGCTGTCCACTGTAAAAACCTCAGCACAGGACTCTAAGAAACCCAATATTCTAGTCATATGGGGTGACGATATTGGATATTCCAATATTAGTATTAACAGTCAGGGAATGATGGGTTATAAAACACCCAACATTGATCGTATTGGTAAAGAAGGTGCCGTTTTTACAGACTGGTATGCACAACAATCATGTACCGCTGGTAGGGCTGCATTTATTCTAGGACAACACCCTTTTAGAACGGGATTGCTTACCATCGGGATGCCGGGTGGGACGCAGGGAATTAAAGACAATCAACCAACGATTGCCGAATTATTGAAGAATCAGGGGTATACCTCAGGACAATTTGGAAAAAATCATTTAGGTGATTTAGACGAAATGTTACCGACAAATCACGGTTTTGATGAGTTTTTTGGGAATTTATACCATTTGAATGCGGAAGAAGAACCTGAGGGATATTACTATCCAAAAGATCCTGCCTTCCATGATAAGTTCGGACCCAGAGGTGTTTTACATTCCTATGCCGATGGACAAATTCAGGATACCGGACCTCTTACCAGAAAAAGAATGGAAACAGCGGATGAAGAATTTACCGATGCTGCAATATCTTTTATTGAAAGAGCCCATAACGCTGGGAAACCTTTTTTCGTTTGGTTAAGTGCCACAAGAATGCACGTTTGGACCCACTTGAAAGAAGAGAGTGTAGGAGTGACCGGTATAGGTTTGTATCCCGATGGAATGGTTGAGCACGATAAAGCTGTAGGTCGTGTACTTAAAAAATTGGAGGATTTAGGAATTATTGATAACACAATAATCATGTATTCAACCGATAATGGAGCCGAAAAATTTACCTGGCCAGATGGAGGTACTACTCCGTTCGCAGGGGAAAAAGGATCTA
This sequence comes from uncultured Eudoraea sp., assembly GCA_964636005.1. Lineage (GTDB taxonomy): Bacteria > Bacteroidota > Bacteroidia > Flavobacteriales > Flavobacteriaceae > Eudoraea. The sequence continues at coordinate 12,901 of CAZWPZ010000074.1, read as the reverse complement.
CTTGGGAGGGTGGTTTTAGAGTGCCCTGTGTTATCCGATGGCCTGGTGTAATAGAGCCAGGTACCATTTCGAACGATATACATTCGCATGAAGATATGATGCCAACCTTATTGGCGGCAGCTGGCGTGCCGGATGTTAAGGAAAAACTGCTTAAAGGATACCAGGCAAATAGCAAGAATTTTAAGGTTCATTTAGATGGTTACAATCTTATGCCTTTATGGAAGGGAGAGGTAACTGAAAATCCAAGGAAAGAAATCTTTTATTTCGATGCTGGAGGAAATTTAAATGCTATTCGATACAATAATTGGAAGTTACACTTTTCTTATATGGAGGGTTCAATAAATGAGGCATTTAGAGTTACACCCTCCTGGCCACTCGTGATTAACCTCAGGGCAGATCCATTTGAAGTTTCATGGAAATCGTCTATGTATACCAGGTGGTATGGAGACAATATGTGGCTCTTTGTTCCTGCCCAGGCGTATGCTGCGAAGTTCTTAGAGACATTTAAAGAGTTTCCCCCGGTTATGGGCAGTTCTCTTGGCATAGACAAAGTAGTACAAAGTTTAGGTAAAAGACCTCAAAATTAGAGATTCGAAAACTTAACCTTTATACTTGATCAATTAATCGGATTAAATTCATAGAATATGAATAAAAACCTTCAGGCAATTCATCAGTTGGAGAAGCAGATGAATGCCTCAGTTTTGGGTCAGGAAAAGATTGTCCGGCGGATTGTTATGGTACTTTTGGCGGATGGTAATTTATTGCTGGAAGGACTTCCAGGATTAGCGAAGACCAGAGCGATTAGTAGTTTGGCTAAAAATCTAGAGGCAGGACTCAGCAGGATTCAATTTACGCCAGATTTACTGCCTTCGGATATTACAGGGACAGAAGTCTATCAACCGGAAGCAAAAGAGAAATTTATTTTTCAACCTGGACCAATATTCAATAATTTAATCTTGGCAGATGAGATAAATAGGGCTCCTGCCAAGGTTCAATCGGCATTATTAGAGGCAATGCAAGAAAGACAGGTTACTGTTGGCGGACAAACGCATGTCTTAGATCCCTTATTTATGGTTATGGCTACCCAAAACCCAATAGAACAAGAAGGGACCTATCCTTTGCCAGAGGCGCAAATGGATCGTTTTTTGATGCATGTTATTGTAGATTACCCTGATGCAGCCTCTGAAATAAGAGTATTGGATTTAGTTAGGGACGAGGAGAAGGCCTCATCGAAGGAGAAAATTACCACAAAAACTATTTCTCAAGATGTCATTTTTGAGGCACGGAGGGAAATTAAGAAAATTCATGTGTCTGAGAGTATTGCACGATATATCGTCGACCTTGTGAATGCGACAAGATTTCCAGCCAAGTATTCGAAAGAATTGGCCGAATGGATAGATTATGGAGCCAGTCCAAGAGCATCTATTGCGTTAGACAAATGTAGTAGGGTCATGGCCTGGTTTAATGAAAAGGACTATGTAGATCCGGACGATGTCAGGGCAGTGGCTCATGATATTCTTCGCCACAGAATCGTACAAAGTTATGAAGCTAACGCAGAAGGTGTCACAAAGAATAAAATAATTGACGAATTATTAAAATTGGTTGCTGTTGCCTAAAGGAATGACTCTGACTCTTGCTACACCCTAGCTTCACAATTAAGGAAGCTGTGGGGTTAAAATTCATATTTGTAATTCTCAGATTTCTGGAATAGTTAGTACATAGGATTTGTATTTATGGCACACGGAGAATATATCAGGGAGGAGATAACCGTAATCCTGATAAGCTATTTGAAAGAAGATAAAGGAACTAAATCATATGCCAAAAGAACGGCTAGCAGAACAGGAAGAACAAAAACGAAAAGGGCCAGCAGAAGTATATGCTACCCTTAGAGACTTAATCCAGCTTCAATACGAGGCGAGGGGATTTAGCTTCTTACCTAAATATGCGGTTCAAAGCGTTCTTTCAGGTAAGCACAGATCCAAGCTTCGCGGAAGAGGATTAGACTTTGATGAAGTACGAAAGTATATTCCAGGGGATGATATAAGAAACATAGATTGGAAGGTTACGGCTCGGGTAGGTGTTACACACACTAAAGAGTTTACCGAAGAGAAAGAAAGACCTGTGTTTTTTATAGTGGATCAGACAAGTTCCATGTTTTTTGGCACCAAAGTTTTTTTTAAATCGGTTATCGCTGCACAGTTGGCGGCAGTAGGATGTTGGCGAACATTGGATGTTGGGGATAGGGCAGGAGGTATAGTTTTTAACGAAGACCAATTAGATTTGGTTAAACCTCGAAGAGATAGGAAATCGGTTCAACAGTTTTTGTCCTTATTGGCAAAAAGAAACGGAGAGTTAAAGGCAAAGAAAGTAGCTGTACCCAATAGGAACCCCCTCAACATAAGCCTTCGGCGTGCGGCAGAGGTAATAACACACGATTATTTGGTAGTTGTCATAAGCGACTTCCAAGTAATTGATGACGTCACAATGAAAAATATAATAAGCCTCAAAAAAAGAAACGATGTCATTATAGGTCAGATAAGCGATCCAGGGGAGTATATATCGAGTAGGGATAATCTAGTCGTAACAGATGGGGAATTACAATTGAGAATAGGTCGAAATAAGGGCCTAGAAGAAGAATACAACAAAGAATTACGGTCGAAAAATGAAATGTTGTATGCGCTGTTTAAAAAATTTGACATTCCCTATTTTCAACTTAATACGCTAAGACCTGCCTCTAAACAATTGCGGGAGATTTTAGCCGGAAAAAAGAAAAAGAAGGAATAGGTGTTTTCAGAGATAAAAGAAATAATGACTAGTGGGAATCTAGAGTTTGATTTCCCATGGATGTTGTGGTTGGCACTACTTCCATTAATTATTTTATCCTTAAAACCTCTCAGATATAAAGCCGAATCCCTTTATGTACCCTTTTTTAGTAATCTTGTTGCTCTAAAAAAAGAAACTCCTCAAAAAGGAGTACAAATTGCCAGAAAGAACCTGATTGCCATCTTACTGTTGTTTATTGTTTGGATTTCTCTTGTAGTTGCAGCAGCATCCCCGCAGCTTATTGGAGAGCCGGAAAAGCAAGTCAAAACAGCTCGTAATTTTCTAATCAATGTGGATATTTCCCTAAGCATGGATACGCGCGACTGGGTTGATGAAGCCGGTGAGAAAGCGACCCGTTGGCAGGCGGTAAAGCAGGTTATGTCCGAGTTTATTAACCGGAGGAATGGGGATAGAATGGGGCTTATTCTTTTTGGCTCCCAGGCGTATTTGCAAACACCATTCACGGATGATTTGGAGGTTGTCGAATCCTTATTAAGAGAATCAGAAGTTGGAATGGCAGGCGCAAAAACCGCGATAGGAAATTCTATTGGCAAAGCTGTTGAATTATTTGATCAGGACAGTATTCAAAAAAAGGTAATGGTCCTAATTACGGATGGTGCTGATAGTGGTAGTGAGCTAAAACCGATTCAGGCGGCAAGATTAGCAGCAACAGATAGTATCGTGATTTATACCATCGGTATTGGAACTACCGAGGCGCAAATTTACGAGTTAGACGAATATACGCTTACGGAAATTGCCAAAGCTACCAATGGACAGTATTTTAAGGCATCGGACAGAGATCGTTTGGAACAAGTCTATGCAGAACTGGATACATTAGAGCCCATAGAATACGAGAATAAGGATTACATTCCCAAACGGCTTCTGTATTACTACCCTCTGGCGGTTGCTTTTATTACAGCCTTGGGGTATCATTTATTAGTTGGAATTGGATCTTTGGTGCAACTGTTTTTTTATAAATCTAAACAGAATGGATAAATTGACTTTTTCGGAGTATATAAAATATGCCTGGGAAAACTTCTTTTTTTTAAGGCCAGACTGGTTGTATGCATTTCTTCCAATTCTACTTTTAGGCTTACTACTGTTTATAAACAATAAAGAAGGAGAAAACTGGAAACAGGCGTATGCCTCTCATTTATTACCCTTTTTGGTTGTCCCGGGAACGAAACGTCAGTTTATTGTTCCCAAAGTATTACTACTACTTATTGTTTCGCTACTAACGATAGCTATGGCGGGTCCAACATGGGAAAAAATAGACAAGCCAGGTCAAAAGACGGAGGCCGTGATGGTGATCTTATTGGATCTCTCCAGATCTATGCTTGCAGAAGATATTCAACCAAACAGACTAGAAAGAGCCAAGTTAAAACTTCAGGATTTTTTTAAGGCTAATCCAAATTCCAAAACTGCCCTCATCGCATATGCCGGAACTGCACATAGCGTTGTTCCATTTAGTAAGGATTACAAGACAATTAGTAGGCAAATGGAAGCACTGAGGCCAGATATAATGCCTGTGATGGGGACTAATCTAAAAGAAGGATTAGATATGGCAGATTCCCTATTACAAAACATTCTTGCGCCCAGTACTGTACTTATTGTTAGTGATAGTTTTAATTCGGAGAGTGTTTCCCGAATTGCGCAGACAGCAAGTCACACACATGTAGAACTAATGGCTATAGCTACACCAAATGGTTCTACTGTGCCCGAGGGGAGAGGAGTTCTAAAAGACGCCAAGGGGAATACGGTGATTGCACGATTAGATGTAAATGTATTGGATCAAATAGGTGCCTTAGAGAATGTAAACGTGGTAACGGTTACTCTCGATGATACCGATGTCAATATTTTGGCAGCAAGAATTCGTCAGAATTTAGAGTATACTATTGATCCGGAAAACGCCGAGGAGGAATGGAAAGATCGTGGTATATGGTTACTGCTTCCGGTTTTAATTATGAGTTTAGTGTGGTTTAGGAGGGGCTGGAAAGTACATTGGATGTGGTTACTATTATTGTCCTTTAATTCTTGTGGAAAAATAGAAGGTTTTTCGTTGAGCGATTCTTTTTTCACGAAGGATCAAAGAGCTCAAAAATATCTGGAAAAGGGGGAGATGTCAAAAGCAGCAAGTACATTTAATTCTGAGCTGCACAAGGGATATGCGTATTATAAAATGGGCGATTTGGATAAGGCTGCAGAATCTTTCTCTAGAGATCTTAGCCCAGCAGGATTCTATAATTTAGGGGTTGTATTGGCTGAGAAAGGGGACTTTTTGGCTGCTGTAGAAGCTTTTGATGCTGCCTTACAACTAGATCCTGATATGGCAAAAGCATCTCTTAATATAAAAAGGATACGTGCTGTTAATGATAGCATTGTCGAAAAGGATGCTTTGAGTGAAGACAATCTCACAGAACCAAATGGAAAGCCGAAAGAATTTCAGGAATATACGGAGGTGCCAGATGAAAAAGATATGGCGCAGCAGAGTGATGAAACCTATAAAGGGAAAGGAGATGTTCAGGAAATGGTAACAAAAGAAGTGGATGAGAGCACTATTGATGTTTTTGAATTAGACGAAAATATAGTTTTGGATAAGGATGCTGCCAAGCAAACCTTGTTGCGACAGGTTACCGAAGATCCATCTGTTTTCTTGAGGAGGAAATTTGCGTATCAAATAAAAATGAGAAAAGAGAAGCCAATAAAACTGGAGGAAGACTGGTAATGAAAGGATTAAAGTATTATTTACATTTTTCTTACTTGTTCCTGTACCTTGGAACATCTGGTAGTCTTATGGGACAAAGTTCACCTGCCAAAATATGGGCCACAACCAGTTTTAATAAGAAGGAAGTCATGGTTGGAGAACCTCTGGTTGTGACCATTACGGTCTATACAAGCACATGGTTTACAAAACCCCCGGTATTCGAAGAAATTCAGGTAAAGGGCGCCCTGATGACACGTCTTCAACAAAGAAATTCTGCACGATCAGTGACCATAGGAAGAAAACAATATCCGGCTATTGAACAAAAATTTGTTGTATATCCCAATGTTGTCGGTAAAAATACCCTAGCCTCTTTTAAAGTTATTACTACTTGCCCTCCTGATGGAGATTATAAGGGAAGAGAAAGGGAAGTATATACCAAAGAAAGAAGCTTTGAAGTTTTGCCACCACCTGAGAATGTCGACAAATCTAAATGGCTCGCCGCTTATAATGTAACGCTTACAGAGGTTTGGGATAAATCATTTGATAATCTCAGGGCCGGTGATATTTTAGAAAGAAGAATCACTATAAAAGCCACCGGAGCACTCGCAGCAGCAATTCCTCCTTTAGAGGTTCCCGAGCTTTCGTTTGGAAGCCTTTATCCAAAAACACCTTTGCTAACTAATCATCAAAATAGAGCCAGCTTTACAGGTATTCGAACGGAGATATACTCGTACCTCTTGGAAAAGGATGGGAGCTTTGAAATTCCGGAACTGGAACTGCCTTGGTATAATCTGAGGGTCCAGAAAATGGAATCTGAAAAACTAAATCCCGTAAGGGTTGAAATTAAACCAAATGAAGATTTGGCATTCATTCTAACCCGTCAAAAAGAGTTGCAGGAAGCGCTAGCTCTGGAACAGGAAGAAGTTGAAGAGCCTGAAAAAGAGTTTCTTTTCTTAGGTCTTAATTGGTGGCAACTAACGGTGTTAGTTCTTTGCCTGCTGGCCCTTATTCGACCAATTCTTATTGGCGTAAAGAAGTTAAAGGCATTTAGGAAAAAGCGTCGCGAGAACGTAGAGGATTCAGAGGAATATTATTTTAAAATGTTAGGGAAGGCTTTGGATAAAGGGGAAGAAAAAGGTATTATGACCTATCTCTTTAATTGGTACGATAGATTTCGATCTGGCAGGTTTGGCCCTGAAATTAAGGAATTATATTCCGAAAGTGAGAATCAACCACTCCATAACAACATGGAAGATCTATTGGAGGGGTATTACAAAAAGCCATACCGAAGAAATATTCCTCCAACTATTTATAAGGACTTAAAAATAAGCCGAAAAAAGTTAATCAATAAAAGGTCTAACCTTAGGACCCTTGAGCGGTATCGTATAAATCCTAAATGACAAGTTATGCTTATTCAAGATATTGAAATTAACCTCGAGCCAATACAGGCACCGCCTCCAATATCCTACTGGCCGCCTCAACCAGGATGGTATGTACTAGGTCTTATAATTCTTTTGATTATAGTATTGGTCATTAGATATCTTTATTTATTTAGAAAAAAGAATGCTTACCGAAAATGGTCTTTAGAAAAGCTAGAAGACCTTCGAAAACTTCCAGTGGATATGGAATCCTTTCAGAAATTAAATCAACTTCTTAAGATTACCGCCTTACAGGCTTTTAGTAGAGAAAAAGTTGCTTCCCTAAGTGGCAGAGACTGGCTAAAATTTTTACAAAACTCATGCCCTGATTCAAGTTTTACAGATAGTTCTATGGAGGTACTAATTCATTCGGTTTACAGAAATAGCAAGTCGATCAGTGTTACAAGTAAACAATGGGAACAAATGATTAGAAGCAGTAAAATTTGGATTGAAAAGCACAAGGCAGATAAAAAAAGCGATTAAACGACTTTGTTTTTTAACTTTATTATAAATAGTAAACACTAATGAATTTCGAATGGCTAACGCTTAGTGTGTTTATTCATATTGTTTTAGCTGTTTCGTCTTTATATATTCTAATTAAAGACGGCAGCAAACCAGTGCGGATATGGGTCTGGATACTCCTTATTATTTTTGTTCCAATTGGAGGAGCACTTTTATATTTTTCCTTTGGGGTAAATCTAAGAAAACAAAAGTTATTCGATTTAAAAAAGGAAATTGACTATAAGCAGTTCGATACTTTTATACAAAAACACTCCAAGGAAGCAGAGGCTAGATTACTTAAAAGACACGATGTAGCTCCTAATTATTTACACCTAATTCGGTTATTAACCAAGGTGAATAGTTCTATAATTACTTTTAACAACAAAGTGGAGATATTGAATGATGGGCCGGATACGTTTACCTCAATTTTTAAAGCTTGTGAGGGGGCAAAATATTTTATACATCTGCAATATTATATATTTATTGATGGGAAATTAACGGAACGTTTTCTGGGATTATTTAAGAGAAAAATTAGCCAAGGGGTAGCTGTAAGAATTATATACGATGCAGTAGGCAGTTGGGAATTATCTCGAAAGTTAATAAAAAGATTTAGGGACGCTGGGGTAGAAATACTTCCATTTATGCCTGTTCGTTTTGGACGCTTAGCCCGTTTAAATTATCGGAATCATAGAAAAATTTTAGTGGTTGATGGAGAAATTGGATTTACCGGAGGAATAAACGTAGACGACAAATACATTTTAGATAATGATGTTCTAGGACACTGGTCCGACACCCATATTAAAATAGAAGGGGTAAGTGTTAACTTTTTACATTTTGTATTTCTTTCCGATTGGCTTTTTGTAAGCGGACAAAACCTTATAAAACCATCTATGTTTAAAGTGACGGATTTGGTTGGTGATATTCCTTTGCAAATTGTATCTAGTGGTCCGGATGCAGACTATCCGAATATTTTGCAACAGTATTTGTATATCTTATACCAGGCAAAGAAATACGTTTATATAGTAAATCCATATTTGGTCCCAGACGCAAATCTCTCGATGGCAATAAAAACGGCTGCCTTAAGCGGTATTGATGTAAGAATAATTGTACCAAATAACTCTGAGTCTCCTATCTTGCGGTATACAATCCGATCTTTCTTTAGTCGATTTCTTCGGGCCGGGGTAAAGATTTATCTTTTTCAGGAAGGCTTTGTTCATTCCAAAATAGTGCTTTCAGATGACGCCATATGTTCCATTGGCACTGCAAACCTTGATATCCGGAGTTTTGAACAGAATTTTGAAGTGAATGCGATTATTTACGACGAGGAAACGACCTTAAGTCTTAAAGAACAATATGGGGTATTCGAAAAAGGAAGTAAATTACTTACCCTTGAGGAGCATGCTGCCAGGCCCACCATTGAGATTGTAAAGGAAAAGCTGGCAAGGTTAAGTAGTCCTTTAATGTAATCCTCATTTTATTACACCATCATAAGAGAATATAAAAAGCAAAGTGTACTATCTTTGTATATTATTGCGACTTCACATGAGAAAAATACAGAATCTATCCATCCTAGCTATAACATTATTTTCAGTTCTTTTTGAATCCTGCGACAGGATTCAGAAAAAAGAGGATATAACCAAAGTTAAAAAGGAAGGGAAGGCCTGTTGCCCACCTAAGGGAAGGGCTGGCCTATTAGTCGAGCAATCTGTTTCAGAGAAAGGAGACAGAGCGGGAATGGTATTAATTCCCGAAGGTGAATTTATGATGGGAGCAGAGGGTAAGTTGGCGCTTAGAAGAGAGTTTCCGAAGCATCCAGTAAAAGTGAGTTCTTTTTATATGGATGTACATGAGGTAACAAATGCAGATTTTTTAGAATTTGTAAAAGCCACTGGGTATAAGACCATTGCAGAAAGACCAATCGATTGGGAAGAATTAAAAAAGCAATTACCGCCTGGTACACAAAAACCCCCGGAAGAAGCTTTGCAACCTGGGTCTATGGTGTTCACACCTAAGCTAGGGATTACAGACCTAACTAATTATTATCAATGGTGGGCCTGGACGACCAAAGCAAACTGGAAAGAACCTTATGGCCCTGGGAGTTCCATCGAAGGAAAAGAGAATCATCCGGTAGTACATATTGCGTTCGCCGATGCTCAGGCATATGCTAAATGGGCGGGGAAACGCCTTCCTACTGAGGCAGAATGGGAATGGGCTGCCAGAGGAGGTTTAAAAGAAGCTGTTTACCCATGGGGGACCAAAGATGTTAATGAGACTCCCTATGAATGCAATTTTTTTCAAGGGAAGTTTCCTTCCGAGAATTCGGTAGCGGATGGCTTTGAAAAAAGTGCTCCGGTCGGCAGTTTTAAAGCAAATGGTTTTGGGCTGTATGATATGGCCGGTAATGTATGGGAAATTACGTCGGATTACTACAATGTCAATTATTATCAAACCTTATCAGAAACGGAAACTACAATAAATCCGCAAGGCGCCGATAGAAGTTACGATCCTTCCCAGCCTTATGCTACACAAACAGTAATTAAAGGCGGGTCATTTCTTTGTAACGATAGTTATTGTGCAAGTTATAGAGTATCTGCGAAGATGCCTTTAGAAATGGACAGTGCTATGAATCACGTGGGGTTCAGATGTGTTCAGGACGTAGATTAGTCACAACAATACACTGTATAAAATAAAGAAGAGGTTGTTTGCCAATTAAATGAAAGGGAAACGACCTCTTCTAACTTCAATAAGGATTACTTAAATATTTATTGACCTACAGGGGTAAACGAAAAATGTTGTCCACCTACAGATGCTTCCAGCATTAATCCACCTTTAACTCGTGTAAAAACTGCAACACCATTTTGGTAGGCTACATCAACAGATGCTCCTTTAGTAATGGCTGTAGCACTGGCTTGACCACTAAATTTAAACTTCCCACCGGTAAACTTGTCATATGCCTCTTTATTTTCAAAAAAGATAACTTCGCTATATTGCTGCCCTCCAGCTTGTAAACCAAAAGTTCCTTGCCCTAATTTTGAAGATCCGGTTGCTTTACCACCTTTAAAGACCATACCCTCACCTCCGGCACCACCAATGACAAGGCCTGCTTTTGTTATTTTTGGGTAAACAGCATAGCCATATGCCTGATTTTTAAAGGTTTGTAGTTTAGGAGCATCTTCAATCATTGTAGCTAGTGCTTCCCTAGAATCTTTTTCTAATTCTGGTTTCCAACCACCAATTTGAGCGTAGGAAGTAAATGAAAATGCCAAACAAGCGAAAAGCATTAAAAAATACGTTTTCTTAACATAGATAGTGTTCATCATAAATAAATTAAATTATTAAATAGTGTAATTGTAGTTTAGATTTCCTCGGATATAAAACTGATTTGCCATGAAAAAATATGGCATTATCCTAAAGCAAAAAGGTACAAAAAAGAATGCTATAAACAACAATGTAATACGACAAAACCACAGCTTCCGAAATACGTTTTCTAAAATATTTAGAAGCGATTGCCCTGTAATAAAACTAAAAAATGTAGTTACTTAAAACTATTTACAATTGTACTAGCGTAATTATTTGCAGTACTTACGGCATTATCCGGATTTTCTATGGATGCGGTAACCCAAGCGACCAATTGTTTATCTTCGGGGAGGTCCAGATTGTAGACCACTGTTTCTACAATATACATTTTTGAGGTAATGGTTGAACCAGATTTTTCGACATAGACAATATCAGAAGATATAGACAAAGGATTATAATAATAATTATAAAACCCACCGTAATAACTTGGGTAATACATTGCACCATAATCTACAGCTGCAGTATAACCACCCTGACCCATCTCTCTTGTATGTTCTTGATAGTCTTTTAAAGCGGTAAGAACAATTCCATTGTATCCGTTCTCATCCAAAATAGTTTTAATCCTTTGCGCAGCTTCGTCGTCTAATTTGGCTGTCGGATTGTATTTAGGAAATTTAGTATAACTGGAAACAGCCTTCATTCCTTTGGATACAAGACGTTTGGTTATCGCATCTTCGTATGCTTTTCTAACCTCCATATTGGAGGTTCTACCAATCACCAGAATACTCGCGTCTTCCATGGAAGGATTGTCTGCCTGCCAATTCTTGATGACCTTATACCCAGAGCAGCTACTCAGTACAAAGGAGATAAGTGCAAAAGCACCAACATAAAGTTTTTTCATAATTTATAGGCTTGTTTTGTATTTCTTTAGTATCGGGAACTAAGGTATTACAATAATCAATAACTTTATTAAAAGTAAGGGTTTAAAAGTGCATTAAGACTTATAAAGCGGGAGCCTTAAATGGTACTATGAAATACGCAGAGCGGAATGTTTTTTTAAATTCAGATAAAGTGTTCTTAAAAAACATGGATAGAAATTCTTAATTGTGTGAGAGGATGTTTAATTTGACTCACCTTATTTAAACTCACCTGGAAAATGAAAATACTACATTTCCTATATCCTCATAGATTTGAAATTTTTCTAATTAGTCTTATTCTAATTCTTTTTGGAACCCTTATTATTCCTAACCATTGGTATGCCTCTTACTTGAATCCGATCTTCTTTCTTGTCAATATTCTAGCAGGTATTTTACTGATTTCAAAGAAGAAGACCTCCAGATACGTTTATTTGGGGATACTCTTTACCACCATGATTATTTTTATTCTTTCCACTATAAATGTAGACGAAGGTGGTGTGTATTCCTATTTAGAATTTGCTGTTCTTTTCGCATTTTACTGTTTGGTTACCATTGATGTTATTCATCAGGTCTGGAACACCTCGAGTATTAGCAGTTCTGTTATTACAGGGTTGATGTCTGGTTATATTTGTTTGGGGCTTATCGGATTTTTTATGTGTATGGCCGTAGAACTTAATAGCCCAGATTCATTTGCAGGATTAGATGCAAATGGAGAAGTTATTGGAAATAAAAGAGAAGCATTGGCCTATTTTAGTTTTATAACGCTTTTGACCATTGGCTATGGCGATATATTGCCCCTGACCAAAGCTGCGAGAAATGTATCCGTTGTTCTTGGTCTGTTAGGACAGTTTTATTTGGTCATAGTTACGGCCGTTGTGATTGAGAAATATATCAGAAACAACGTCCAAAAGAAGTAGTTATTTATTAAACTTCCAGCCAAAACCACTTGTGAATACATAGTCAAAATCACTTCCAGTAGAAGCAGATTGGTTGTCATAATTGAAATTAAAACCTAGTTTGACATAAAAATCCAGTGGTAGGTCATATTTGAGGTTGAAATCAAAATCGGATCGAAGTCTTCCTTGTTCCGATAGACTAGGGTAAAATTTTATACCGGTCTTTAAACTAAAATCTTTAAAATCGAACATATGGAAACTAGAACCAAAAAGAAGTTCTACAGAATTTCTGCCTGGGGAATCATCTGTAAAACTTTCCGTATTATAGGTAAGACCTCCCAGAAC
>CAZWPZ010000073.1:0-9883 GCA_964636005.1 uncultured Eudoraea sp. | reverse complement strand
CGGCCTCCATTCTCAATTCGATAGACGCGACCTTCACCATAAATGGCTGGCTATTTCTGGTACCTTTAGCAGTGATCGGACTTATCGTTAAAAAAGCGCCTCCCTTGATGGCTCTGCTCATTGGAACCCTCTTAGGAGCTGCTTTTGCATTGATTTTTCAACCTCATATAGTAGCCGGAATTACAGGGGCCTCCGAATTATCCTTTGAATCCGGATATAAAGGCATTTTAAATGCCATAACCGTTAAGACGTCTATTGCCACAGATAACGCAGCGTTGAATGATTTGTTTACTGCTAAAGGAATGCGTGGCATGTTGGGTACCATATGGCTTATTGTATGTGCCATGGTATTTGGTGGTATTATGGATGGTATTGGTGCTCTATCGAGAATTACAAAGTCTTTGTTAGGATTGGCTAAAACAACTTTTGGTCTCTTTGCCAGTACGGTAGGGAGCTGCTTGGCACTGAACATTACTGCTTCTGACCAGTATTTGGCGATTGTTGTTCCCGGTAAAATGTTTTCTAAGGCGTATGCCGATAGAGGTCTCGCTCCTGAAAACCTTAGCCGGACTTTAGAAGATTCCGGTACTGTAACCTCTGTTTTGATTCCTTGGAATACCTGCGGGGCCTATCACAGTGGTGTATTAGGAGTAAGTGTTGCTGATTATTTTTTCTTTGCCATATTCAATTGGCTCAGCCCTATTACTACCTTGATGTTTGCAGCTTTAGGAATTAAAATCAAGCAACTTACACAACCGAATATCAGTTCGTAAAAGCCATCGATTTCTAACCATTATTACCATTATTTTATGAACTTTATTGCCGGGAATCCGTCAATATTTTTTTAATTTCACAAAAATTTAAAAATCATATTATGGCTACAGTAACGCTTAAAGGAAATACACTTCATACATCAGGTAATTTACCCTCTATTGGCACCGCCGCTCCAGGTTTTGCTTTGACAAAAAACGACTTATCTACTTCTAGTCTAGAAGATTTTAAAGGCTCTAAAGTAGTATTGAATATATTTCCAAGTATAGATACGGGTACTTGCGCACAATCGGTACGGCAATTCAACAAAGAAGCAGCTGAACTAAGCAATACTAAGGTGCTCTGCGTTTCAAAAGACTTGCCTTTTGCGCAAGCCAGATTTTGTGGTGCAGAAGGCATCGAAAATGTGGTGATGCTATCTGATTTTAAAAATGGAAGTTTTGGCAATGCCTATGGAGTTACCTTTACCGATGGCCCATTGGAATCTCTTCTATCCAGATCTATTGTTGTTATTAACGAAGAGGGTGTAGTTTCCTATACAGAACAGGTGCCCGAAACAGTGGATGAGCCGAACTACAAAGCAGCACTCGAAGCATTAATGGATGCCTAAGGAAGATTTATTAACCAATCGGGTTAAAAGTGTTGGTTATGCTTTAAAGGGTGCCTGGTTATTAATACGCACGGAAAGTAGTATTCAAATACAGGTGGTCCTAGCTATTGTCATGACCATTGTGGGATTCCTTTTTGAACTGAGCACTCTAGAGTGGTGCTTACAAATATTGGCAATTTCTCTGGTTCTTGGAATGGAAGCACTAAATACTGCAATAGAAAAATTAGCAGATTTTATTCACCCCGATTATAACGATAAAATTGGATTTATAAAGGATATTTCAGCAGGATCTGTAATGTTTGCTTCTATAGGTGCTTGTATTATTGGTTTGCTTATTTATCTGCCTAAAATTATTTAGTAGATAGAGTAACGACCCTTTCCTGCTTAAATTTGTACTTTTACCCCAAAGATTTACTAATTACATGGCCATAAAGAAAAAAAAGTCTAAACCTGCGGCTTCCAAAAAGGCTTATACTTTTCAGTTGTCCAAACAGAATAAAGTCATATTCGGTAGCTTGCTTATTCTCCTGAGTATTGCCTTATTCTTTTCCTTTACATCCTTCTATTTTTCCTGGCAGGACGACCAGAGTCTGCTCACGGAATTCGCAGACCGCAATGCACAAGCAAAAAACTTACTCAACAAATTTGGAGCGAGCATCAGTCATTTTTTTATCTATAAAGGCTTCGGGCTCGCTTCCTTTATATTTCCTGTTTTACTAAGCATTACAGGCCTCTACCTTTTTTTAAATATGTCTAAAAAAGGTTTGATAGGCAAATGGATCTGGGGCTTAGTTTTGCTGATTTGGACTTCTATAGCTTTAGGATTTTTTGCATATCAAAAACCCTTACTAGGTGGTCTTGTAGGATATGAAATGAACGACTTCTTACAGGATTACATGGGTAAAATAGGGGTTCTCCTAGTGTTACTTTTTGTTCTGACTGTAATCATGGTAAAACTTTTTAAGTTTTCTCCGGAAAACCTTGCCACTTATTTTAAAAAGAAAACCAGTTCTTTAAAAACGGAATTTAAAAAGGATTCCAAGGAAGAGATCATCTTACCTCCCGAAAAAGAACTTCCAATTGAAGTAGATACCTACACGCATAAAAAGGACATCCCCCCTATTACACCAAGTTTAGAGGTAGTGGAGGAGAATACAAAAGAGGAGCCTGCCGAAAAAGAAGACAGTTTGACCATGGAGGTAGAAACCGTAAAGGAAGAAGCAGAAGAGAGTGATATACTCTCCGACAAACTGGTTTCTGATTTCGGAGAATTCGACCCCACCTTAGAATTAGCAAAGTTTAAGTTCCCTCCTTTAGATCTTTTAGACCCACATGGAGCAGGTGGTGGTATTACTATTAATCAGGAAGAATTAGAGGAGAATAAAAATAAAATAGTTGAAACTCTCAAAAATTACAAAATAGGTATAGCGCAAATTAAAGCTACGATTGGGCCTACGGTAACCTTATACGAAATTGTACCGGTAGCAGGAGTCCGTATATCCAAAATAAAGAATTTAGAAGACGATATAGCCTTATCACTGGCTGCCTTAGGAATTAGGATCATTGCTCCCATTCCGGGAAAAGGTACTATTGGTATTGAAGTTCCGAACAAAAATCCGTCTACTGTGTCTATGCGTTCTGTGATTGCATCAGCCAAATTTCAGAAGGCGGAAATGGAACTACCCATAGCTTTTGGAAAAACGATAAGCAATGAAACATTTGTTGTCGATCTCGCAAAAATGCCCCATCTACTTATGGCCGGTGCGACAGGACAAGGAAAATCGGTTGGCTTAAATGCTGTATTAACATCCCTCCTATACAAAAAGCATCCTGCAGAAGTGAAGTTTATTTTAGTAGATCCCAAGAAGGTAGAACTCACCTTGTACAACAAAATAGAACGACATTATCTTGCAAAACTGCCAGATTCCGACGAAGCCATTATTACGGATAATACCAAGGTAATTCATACCCTTAATTCCCTCTGTATAGAAATGGATAACCGCTATGAATTGTTGAAACTGGCAATGGTACGTAACATTAAAGAATACAACGCCAAGTTTAAAACGAGAAAATTAAATCCAAATGATGGACATAGTTTTCTACCCTATATCGTCTTGGTTATTGACGAGTTTGCGGATTTAATCATGTCAGCTGGTAAGGAAGTGGAAACCCCAATTGCAAGATTGGCCCAACTTGCGCGAGCTATTGGTATTCATCTGGTCATTGCGACCCAAAGACCTTCCGTTAATGTTATTACTGGTTTAATAAAGGCAAATTTTCCTGCCCGACTTGCATTCAGGGTAACTTCCAAAATTGATTCCCGAACCATACTAGACACCCAAGGTGCAGACCAGCTAATTGGTAGAGGAGATATGCTATTTACGCAAGGTAACGATGTTACCAGACTTCAATGTGCCTTTGTAGATACCCCTGAGGTGGCCAAAATAACAGAATTTATAGGCGCGCAAAGGGCATACCCTGAGGCCCATCAATTACCTGAATATGTGGGAGAGGATTCTGGCACAGGAATTGATTATGACATTTCGGATAGAGATGCGATGTTTCGGGATGCAGCAGAAGTTATCGTGAACGCGCAACAAGGATCTGCTTCTTTAATTCAAAGAAAACTGAAACTAGGGTATAATAGAGCAGGTAGAATTATAGACCAGCTAGAGGCTGCTGGAATTGTCGGACCATTTGAAGGCAGCAAGGCAAGACAGGTATTGGTACCGGATATGATTGCTTTAGAACAACTCTTAAACAATGAAATTAAATAAAATGAAAAAGGTCGTCTTACTTACATTAGTTCTTTTGGGTTATGCATATGGCTATGCTCAAAACTCTGATAAAGCAAAAGCTTTATTAGATGAGGTATACAACAAGGTAATGAGCTATGAAAATATCGAAGTGAATTTTAAATATTCCCTTTTAAACGAAGAGGCTGGTATTAGCCAAGAGACAAGAGGAGATGTTGTTCTTCAGGGAGATAAATACCTGTTTGACTATATGGGTTCGCAGCAACTCTATGATGGCAATAAGGTGTATACCATCGTTCCAGAAAATGAAGAAGTTACTATTGAAGACAAATCTCAGGACGAAAATACCATTACCCCTTCCAAAATGCTTACGTTTTACAAAACAGGACACACCTATGCCTGGGATATATTGCAAAATGTTCAGGGTAGAAAAATCCAATATGTCAAGCTAGTTCCCATAGATACAAATTCGGAGATAGCTTCCATTCTGTTAGGTATTGACGTGGAAACCAAACATATTTACAAGTTAATAGAAACAGGCGCAAACAATACGAAGACTACTATTACTGTTAATTCTTTTAAAACAAATCAGGAGTTGTCAAATACCTTATTTATTTTTGACGAACAAAAGTACAAGGAAGAAGGGTACTACATTATAAGAAACTAGTCCATTGCGTATTCTAGATCAATATATTCTAAAGCAATTTCTATATAATTTCTTTAGTTCATTTCTGATTCTGATGTTCATCTTCATTTTTCAGACCATATGGTTGTTTATTGACGACCTTGCTGGAAAGGGTTTAGACATAATCATCATCGGAAAGTTTCTTTTTTATTTACTTCCCAACCTAACCGAAAAAGTCTTACCGCTTACCGTATTACTTTCTTCTATTTTAACCTTTGGTGCCTTTGCAGAAAACTACGAATTTGCTGCCATGAAGGCCTCGGGAATTTCGTTGCAAAGAGCCATGTTACCTTTAATTGTTTTTGTAACTATTTTAGGGGGTGTAGCCTTTTATTTTGCCAATAACGTAATCCCCGCTTCCGAGCAAAAAATTTATAATCTTCGAAGGAATATAGCCAAGGTAAAACCTGCCGCTGTTATTGTAGAAGGAATGTTCAGTGATTTTGAAGGACTAAATATTAAGGTAGACAAAAAGTTTGGGGATAACGATAAGTACCTAAGTGATGTCATAATCCATCAAAAAGACCAACTGGAAAAGAATACTACCGTTATCAAAGCCAATACCGGTGAGCTGGTGAGTAGTGAAGGTTCCGACATAATACAATTGGTACTAAAAGAAGGGCATTATTACGAAGAAATAAGTCCAAAAAATGGTTCTGATAAGGCAAACTACCCCTTTGCAAGATCGAACTTTGAAACCTATACGATTAACATGAAAATTCCAGATAACACACAGGATCTGGAAGAGGAGCGCAATGTTAGTACCGATAAAATGAAGAATATTTCCAGGCTAAAAAAAGACATTGACTCCCTCAAAGAGAACAATATAAAGGTTGTAGACGCCTTTGCAAGAAATATAAATACCAGAATGGGTGCTTTTGTTCCTTTGGTCGAAAAGGACAGTCTGACCGCAAAGCGAAGTAATCCTGTTGCTGATAGTCTTCTGCGCGTTTCTCTTGAGAGGAATGTGAAGGATCTTGGCCAGGATTCCATTCCTAAAGAGAACGTGCTGGATTGGTACAAAGAATACCAACGAATTCAAATATTAGGAGCAGCCAAAAATTCCGTATCTAATATTCTCAACTCTGTTTTAGGAAAAAAGGAAGAATTGGAAAGGCGGTATAAGATCTATAACTTACATATACTTTCTCTACATAAAAAATATGCCCTGGCACTTTCCTGTATCATACT
The DNA here is from genome assembly GCA_964636005.1 of uncultured Eudoraea sp. GTDB lineage: Bacteria > Bacteroidota > Bacteroidia > Flavobacteriales > Flavobacteriaceae > Eudoraea. The sequence goes on along the minus strand of CAZWPZ010000073.1, from coordinate 3,870 downwards.
TTTCTTTGTTGGAGCACCTCTGGGAGCAATAATAAGAAAAGGTGGTTTAGGCCTCCCAATGGTTATAGCCATTGTCTTATTTCTAACCTACTATTTTATAGGGGTATTCGCAGGGAATTATTCTAAGGAAGGAAATATACATCCCATTTTAGGCGCATGGCTGGCTTCATTAATAATGTTACCTTTGGGCATTTATTTAACAAAAAGAGCAACAGCAGATAGAGGGTTAATGGATTTCGGATATTTTATCGATAAAATTAAGTCCGTTTTTAAAGTACGTATAAAGAAAAAGGCATGATTGCACACAAGGAAGAGACTATTCAATTAAACACAATAGAAGAAGCTATAGCGGACATTAAAGCTGGTAAGGTAATTATTGTTGTTGATGATGAAAATCGTGAAAATGAAGGAGATTTTATTGCTGCTGCGGAGAAAGTAACTCCGGAGATGATTAACTTCATGGCAAAACATGGCCGAGGATTGATTTGCGCACCACTCACCGAGGATCGTTGTTCCGAACTAGATCTCAATATGATGGTCGAAAACAATACGGTGATGCATCACACACAATTTACCGTTTCTGTAGACCTAATTGGGCACGGATGTACCACAGGTATTTCAGTTCATGATAGAGCCAAGACAATCAAAGCACTTGTAGAAAAAGATACAAAACCTTATGATCTTGGCAGACCCGGACATATTTTTCCACTGCGTGCGAAAAATGGCGGTGTCTTAAGAAGAACGGGGCATACCGAAGCAGCGGTTGATCTGGCGAGGTTGGCGGGTTTTAGTCCGGCCGGTATTTTGGTAGAAATCTTGAATGAAGACGGTACTATGGCACGTTTGCCCCACTTAATTGAAGTGGCCAAAAAGTTTAACCTAAAATTGGTTTCTATTGAAGATCTTGTGGCATACCGCATGCGGCATGACAGCCTAATTGAAAAAAAGGAGCAGTTCGAAGTAGAGACACGATTTGGAAGGTTCACCTTGCACGCATACCAGCAAACTACCAATGACCAGGTACATTTAGCACTTACCAAAGGTAGTTGGAGTACGGATGAAGCTGTTTTGACCCGAATAAATTCTACTCTAGTAAACAATGATATCTTGGGTACCCTGACGCATAATGCTGAGGAAAAGTTAGACGATATGTTTAAGGCCCTTAATGTAGAAGGTAAAGGCGCTATCGTATTTATCAACCAACAAAGCCAATCTTTTAATTTACTGAAGCGATTAAAAGGGTTAAAAGAAAAGCAGGGAAGTGGACTTGCAAAGGCACCAAAAATTGTAATGGACGCCAAGGACTTTGGTATTGGAGCACAAATACTGCATGATCTGAATATTACCAAAATGTGTCTAATGACCAACAGTAGTCAAACCAAAAGAGTCGGACTCGTCGGTTACGGTTTGGAAATAGTGGGATACTGTCCTTATTAATCGATCGATTGTCAGAGCTTTATTTTAGTAGTCCTTTTATAATTTCCGCTGTAGATTGAGCCCTTTGAATAACCTCTGCCTCTTCCCATCCGAGCTTTATTAGCATGGAAACATTCCGAGACATCCAATAGTCTGATGATGCGAATGTCCTGGACCTGTGTCTGCTTATACCGTCTATAATTTCCTTAGACAATTTATTTAGACTACACGGTTCTAAAAGGTGTTCCCACTTCCTGTAATAGTGCCAATTATTGTCGAACCAATAGAAACAGCCATCGATCCCGGAATCCAATAGGGCCTTATGCACCGCTCTGGCAATATCTGGTGTTTTAAGGAAAAAACTTAGAAACGAATAGTTTTCTTCTCCTCCCCTTGGTACGGTTCTAAACTGTAGTTCCGGAAGGCGCTCTAACTCTTTCCTGATTATGGAGTAATTGTTTTTTTGAGTGGCAACAAATTCATCTAGTCTCCTAAGTTGCGCTACACCAACCGCAGCATTCAATTCTGATATCCTATAGTTGTATCCTAAAAATGGATGGTTCTCTTTCCCCCTATCGTTGCCGATATGGTCATGTCCATGATCCGAATAATGATCTGCATTTATTTTATAAGTATCGTTATTCGTAATGACAGCACCTCCTTCGCCGCATGTAATGGTTTTTACATAGTCGAACGAAAAACAACCTAAATCCCCGTAACTACCAAGGGGCTTCCCCTCGTAACTTCCTCCTATAGCCTGACAGGCATCTTCTATTAAAACAAGATTATTTGCTTTACACAGTTCGGAAAGGGCATTTAAGTTAGCCATGGACCCACACATATGTACGGGCATAACGGCTCTGGTTTTAGGGCCAATAGCCTCTTTTACTGCTTTGGGATCCAGCGTTAAAGTATCATCAATATCTACCAGAACAGGAACCGCCCCAACCGAAAGCACTGCTTCAAAGCTCGCTACAAAGGTAAAGGTCGGAATTATAACTTCATCTCCAGATCCAATCCCAGCAGCCGCCATAGCAACCGATAGTGCGGCCGTACCACTGCTAACCAATTGCGCATGTTTTACCTGCATTCGCTTGGCAAGTGCCTCTTCCATCTCCTTGGCCTTCCATGTATTCTGTCGCATCCCGTCGAACCCATAACGCATCAATACCCCTGTATTGAGTACTTTATTCGCTTCTTCTTGCTCCATGGAGCCAAATAATTCAAATCCTGGCATACGGTTATTTATAGTTGTTATTTAAAATTATGACAAATTCATTTTACTACTTCCATTCAATTATGGTCTCATTTAAATCACGACGCACCTTTTTAAAGCTAGAAAAGATATCGTCTTCTGCTCTATAGCCGATGGGCATGGCTAAGACCGATTTTAATCCTTTTTCCTCAAGGGAAAGTAAGGCATCATAGCCTGCCCTATCAAAACCTTCCATAGGACATGCATCTATTTGTTCTATGGCACAGACGGTAAGTAAATTCCCCATGGCCAAATAGGCTTGTTTAGTGGCCCATATATGAATATCTGTTGCATCTTTTCCGGAAAACTCTTTTATCATTGCTTCTTCATAGGGTTTTAAAATAGCCTCTTCGGTACCTCTGGTTTGTTTTACCTTTTGGAAATACGATTTTATATAGTTCGCATCAATATGTTGTTCTACACAAAACACCAAAAGATGGGAAGCCTGAAATACTTGTTGCTGGCCAAAAGATAAGGGTACTAGTTTTTTCTGAACAGATTTATCGGAAATTATCAACAGTCGTAACGGTTGTAATCCATAGGAGGTGGCCGTAAGGTTAAAGGCCTTTTTAATTCTTTCTAACTTTGTATTGTCTAAAACTAAGTTTACATCAAACTTTTTAACGGCGTATCGCCACTCCAAATCTTTTACTATATCCCCCATTTCTTATTTTTAAAAGAACCACAATTTTATAGCCATCAATACCACCATTGTAACTAAAAATATCTTCACGTACCCATCGCCTTGGCCGACAGAAATTCGACTAGAAAACCAGGCTCCTGCTCCATTGCCCAGAGCCAAAACGAGCCCTACTTCCCAGATCACTTTGTCGTTGTAAATAAAGACTGCTAAGGCAGAAAGAGTATAAATACATACTACTGCGACCTTAGTGGCATTTGCCCGAACCAAAGTCATATGATTGAAATAATGTAAAAATAAAAGAATTACAAAACCAATACCGGCATTTATAAATCCGCCATAGATACCAATAAAGAAAAAGGCAATTATCCCCACCCATAAATACTTACCAGTGACCCTTTCAGTAAGCTCTTCTACTGATATTTTAGGCTTAAAAATAATGATGAGAACCACTACTACCATGATAATAGCGAGTATTCTATTGAAGGTTTCCCCTTCAATATCCACGGCAATACTAGCACCAATAATAGAACCAAAAAGAGCCGAAATCCCTAGGTAA
>CAZWPZ010000072.1:0-13241 GCA_964636005.1 uncultured Eudoraea sp. | reverse complement strand
TTAAAACCTCTCCTATATCTTCGGACCTAACTCCTACGGAACAGTAGACTATTGTGATCTTCTCCCTATTAGGGTGTTTTTGAATAAAAGAAAGTGAGTCAAAGTTCTTATAGCCCACCCAAATGGCATTTTTAATATGGCTTACTTCATATTCTTCTCTCAATCTTGTATCTAATATTTGAAAATCATCTAACGTTCGCAGTGCTTCGACACGGATATAATCTACTGTGTTCTTATTATAGCGTCTAAGAGTGTCTTCGATATTCTTTTGTCCAAAACCTAGCGACATCATTAGTCCTGTGAGAACTATGGTAAAAAAGTATTGCATAAGGTTTCTTTTTTTGCACATAAAGATACGTATAAGGGGTATAAGAGCTTAAAGTAAACTTGTCTAACTTCATCTAAGAATGTACTTTTACAAAACACCCAGAGACATTTATAATGAATTATAAAGTTATTTTTGGTTTAAGTCTGCTATTTTTTCTAAGGGTGTGTGAGAATAAAATGGAGGAGCCCATGGAGATATCTACCTTAGAAGTAAAAGGGAAAACCTATAAAGAGCAATACAGACCACAGTTTCATTTTTCACCTCAGGAAAAATGGATGAATGACCCTAACGGATTAGTTTATAACAACGGCGTATACCATCTTTTTTATCAGTACTATCCTGAAGATATCGTTTGGGGCCCTATGCATTGGGGGCATGCAATTAGTAAAGATATGGTTCATTGGGAACAAAGGCCAATCGCATTGTTTCCAGACGAAAAAGGGTATATTTTTTCAGGGAGTGCCGTAGTTGATGTTTCTAATTCATCTGGTTTTGGATCTACTGAGAACCCTCCATTAGTGGCAATATTTACCTATCATGATATGGCGAGAGAAAAGGATGGGAAATCAGACTACGAATCTCAGGCTATAGCGTTTAGTTTGGACAATGGAGAAACCTGGACCAAATATGAGGGTAACCCTGTAATCCCAAATAATGGTAGCAAAGACTTTAGAGATCCCAAAGTATTTTGGCATGAAAAGACCAACAGCTGGATTTTGGTTTTGGTGGCAGGAGATCACGCGCAGATTTATCGATCTAAAAACCTCAAAGATTGGACCTACCTAAGTGATTTTGGGCAAAACATGGGAGCTCATGGTGGGGTTTGGGAATGCCCGGACTTGTTTCCACTTAGGGTAGGAGATACCAATATAGAAAAGTGGGTACTTCTCATAAGTATAAATCCAGGTGCTCCGAATGGCGGAAGTGGCACCCAGTATTTTATTGGGGATTTTGATGGAACTACCTTTACTACAGAGCAGGCAGATACCAAGTGGATTGACTGGGGAACAGATAATTATGCAGGGGTTACCTACAACAATGTCCCGAACGAAGAAAGAATCTTTATTGGATGGATGAGTAACTGGGAATATGCCAGAGATACCCCTACAAAAACTTGGCGGAGTGCCATGACCTTACCCAGGAGTTTACATTTGAATAGTCACAAGGGAGAGTTGTTTTTGGAAAACTACCCATTAAAGACGGTCGATAGCTTGCGAACACCACGAGAGCAATTGAACAAGAAAATTGCCTCCAATGGAAGCAGCCAATTAGATCTTTCTACTAAAAACCAAACGGAAATCCTGTTGGAGACAGAAGGGCGTAATTTTAAATTGATTTTTGAAAATGACCTTGGAGATACCTATGCAATCGATTTTAATGAAAAAGAGGGTGTATTGATTTCCGATAGGACAAAGTCGGGAAATATTTCCTTTAAGGATTCATTTGGGAGCGAGATACACACCATGCCGCTCAAGAACCTCCCCTCTGGCTCTATTGAAGTTCGACTGTTCCTAGATTGGTCGTCTATTGAAATTTTTGTGAACAAGGGACAGAAAGTGATGACTTCCCAGATTTTCCCTAGAGAACCGTATTCAAGATTAAGGTTCGAAAATCATTCAGAGGATTCCTTGTTTATCACTAATCTCAGAATAAATGAAATAAAGTCAATTTGGGATTAGCCTGCGTTATAAGTGTTGCAGACTATACATTATCCCTCTGAGTTCGGCCAACCCTTTTAATCTGCCAATTGCGGAATATCCAGGATTGGTTTTAACGTTCAGATCACTAAGAATCTGATGCCCATGGTCCGGACGCATAGGCAGAACCAAGTTTCTGTTCAATTGTACCTGCATTAATCTTTTAATTACTTCAAACATCGGCACATCGCCTTCTAGGTGGTTGGCTTCATAAAAGTTACCCTCATCATCTCTTAGTGTACTTCGCAAATGCACAAAATGAATATGGTTTCCAAATTTTTCAATAATTTCAATTAGGTTGTTGTCTGCTCTAACTCCTAAGGAACCTGTACAAAAAGTAATCCCATTATTCGGACTCTCGTTTTTACCGAGAATTCTTTCGATGTCTTTCGCACTGCTCATTATTCTGGGTAAGCCAAGAATTGAAAATGGAGGGTCATCTGGATGGATCGCCATAAAGGAGTCTATTTTTTCTGCTACAGGAATAATTTCGTTTAAAAAAAGGGTCAAATGTTCTTCCAGTTTTTTTCTATCGATTGAGTCGTAGGTGCTCAAAACTGTTTTAAATTCTTCTAAGGTATACCCAACTTCCGCGCCGGGGAGATTATCGAGGATCGTTCTCTTTAAAGTCTCCGTCTCTTCCGGGGTCAAATCATGGAAGTATTTTTCTGCTTCTTCTATAACTTCCTGGGGATACGACTCTTTGGCATTTTGTCTTTTTAGAATAAAGATGTCAAAGGCGGCAAGGGCCTTTCTATTAAAATAAAGTGCTTTGGCACCATTTGGTAATTGGTATTGCAAATCGGTGCGTATCCAATCCAAGATGGGCATAAAATTGTAACAAATTATATGAATTCCCTCCTTAGCCAGATTTTCGAGAGTTTTCTTATAGTTTTCTATAAGTTCTATAAAATTTCCAGTACGGGTTTTGATTTTTTCATGAACCGGAACACTTTCAACTACCACCCATTTTAATCCTGTATCCTCGATAATTTTTTTTCGTTCCCTTATTGCTTCCACACTCCATACTTCTCCGTTGGGTATTTCGTGAAGTGCTGTGACAATACCTGATGCTCCCGATTGAAGAATATCCGCTAGGGTTACTGGGTCTGTGGGACCATACCATCTCATGGTTTGTTGCATCATTTTCATACTCCGGAATAAGAATTAAATCCACCATCTACAGGAACAATTACTCCTGTTACAAATTTTGAGGCATTACTTGCTAGCCATTGTACGGTTCCTAACAACTCTTCGGGTTCCCCAAACCTCTTCATTGGTGTGTTATTTATTATTTGCTGACCTCTGGATGTTAAGTTGCCTTCTGAAGTAGTTAATAGGGTTCTATTTTGTTCTGTAAGAAAGAAGCCTGGGGCTATGGCATTAACCCGCAAGCCGGCTCCGTGTTTCTGACAAAACTCTGTTGCTAACCATTGGGTTAGATTGTCTATGGCTGCCTTGGCCGAACCGTAACCTAGAACTCTGCTTACAGGCCTTTGTGCTGCCATAGATGATATGTTTATTATGCTACCTTCATTTTCTTTGAGAAAAAGAGGTAGGAATGTCTTTATAGGCAAAAAAGTGCCTAGATAGTTTAATTCCATAACCTTATTTAGTTCTTTAGTGTTGGCATCTAGTAAGGTTTGATCAGGAGTTATAACAGCACCTGGCATATTTCCTCCAGCCAAATTAATGAGGACGTCTATTTTGGAATAGGTTTTTTCTAAAATTTTTGATGCATTTTGGAGCTCTTCTTCCTTTGTTACATCTGCTACAAGAGAGATAATGGCGTGTTTCGTTTTACCAATGGAAGCGATCAGGTTTAAAATCTTACTTTCGTTTCTTCCAAGAACGATTACCCTGGCTCCTTCCGAGGCAAGATACTTGGTGATTGCTGCTCCTAAAACTCCAGTTCCACCACTTATTACTATTATTTTATTCTCTATGTCGAATAATGAATTCTTTGTCATTTTATTAATTGAAGTATTTATCGAAAATTAAGGTCTAATGTAGTAAAGGTTAATTAAAAGGATTAAAGAAGTCTGCTACAATTTTTATCCAAAAGGAAAATAAGACTTGGCATTGTAGTAGCAGACATCTGCGGCTATTTTGCCCAACCACTTCTCATCGGCCGGTAGTTCTCCGTTTTTAACGTCCTTACCTATCAAATTACAAAGTATTCTTCGGAAGTATTCATGACGGGGAAAAGACAGGAAACTCCTTGAATCGGTCAGCATTCCAATAAAGCAACTTAAGAGACCTATGTTAGACAGAGAATTCAACTGTTTCTCCATTCCATCTTTTTGATCTAAAAACCACCATCCTGAACCAAACTGAATTTTTCCTTTTATACTCCCATCATTAAAATTACCAATCATTGCTGCCATGACTTCATTATCAGCAGGATTTAAATTGTAAATCACGGTTTTGGTTAATTCATCGGTGCTATCCAGATAATTAAGGAAATCACTTAAAGTTACAGCTTGTTTAAAATCTCCAATGGAATCGAAACCTGTATCAGGACCAAGTAGCTTCAACATACGAGAATTGTTGTTTCTCAGGGCCCCCAGATGGAATTGTTGTACCCAGCCATTTTTGTGGTACTGTTTGGTAAGAAATTTTAGAGTACTCGCCTTAAATTGATCTACTTCTAATGGGATTAGGGTGTCGCCTTTTCTAATTCGTTGAAAAAGTTGATCGGGATTGTACTTTTCATTTGTAAAAAAAGGAATATAATCAAGTCCATGGTCTGACAATCTGCACCCCTTATTGTGAAAGTAGTTAATTCTATTTTCCAATGCTGTCTTAAGATCGTCAAAAGAGTTAATAGAATATCCAACAACTCCCTCTAGTTTGTCAATATAAGAATTGTAGGTAGAGCTATTCTCTACGGCAAAGGCCTTGTCTGGTCTAAATGCTGGAAAAAGTTTTAAACCAGGATTGTCTTTCTCCATCTCGTGGAATTCTAGAGAATCGATAGGGTCGTCTGTTGTGCAAACCACCTCTACCTTCATTTGTTGTAAAAGACCTTTAGTACTGTGGCTCTTAGTGGAAAGTTGTTCCGAACAGGTCTCGTAAATTTCGCCAGCATTTTTTCCGTTTAGAAGCGTATCGATATTAAAATATCGTTTAAGTTCTAAATGGGTCCAATGGTATAGTGGATTTCTCATAGTGTAGGGAACCGTCTCCCCCCATTTCAGGAATTTTTCCATATCCGAAGCATTCCCCGTAATATACTCCTCTGATACCCCCATGGTACGCATCGCTCTCCATTTGTAGTGGTCTCCATATAACCAGACCTCACTTATGTTATTGAAGGCATAGTCTTCAGCTATTTTTTGGGGAGATAGGTGGTTGTGATAATCTATTATTGGCAGGTCTTTTACATAGGTGTGATATAACTTCTTCGCAAATTCATTTTGTAATAAAAAATCATCTTTGATAAAACTATCATTCGCCATTGGTACTATTTTTAGAGGTGGTAGTAGTAAGATGAGAAACCAGTCTGCTGGCCATATCTTCAAGGTCTATACCAATTTGATCCTTATTTATCCTTATAATCTCGTTTGCTAAATCTTCAGGCAATCCACTATAACCATCTTTGACTCCTAAAATCATTCCTGCTACTGCAGCTACGGTATCATTATCTCGGCCATAGTTAATGATAAATTGCATGGTCTTTTCAAAATCTCCATTTCCGAAGGCAAGTCCGGCAATTAAAATTTCCCATATTTCCCCTGAATGGAAAGGGATTGCTCTGGCATTCTTTTCTAAATAGGTATAGACAAAGGCCTGCCTTTCCCATTCCTGACTGTTTCCTGAGTAGTTCTTTGGAATGCGTAATGCTGTAGTGTCCTTAGTATAAATATTGTTCGATTGGTCCACAGCTCGGCGGGCCGAGTTGGCTATTTGGTAAGAAAGTCTTCCTACAAGTCTGCTGTCTTGGTAATGGAAAGGATCTATATAAACAGAAGCATTAAGTATGGAATCCATATTTTTTGTTCGCATTGCCATTTGCGTTATCGCTGCAACCAAGGATGATATGTCTTTGGCATAGCCAATATCGAATAAAGTATGATCGTATGCAATGGTGTAAGCTTCTTCTGGTGTTGAAGCAATTAATCCAAACATTGGCGTGTACAACATTCCGGCACAAGACATTTCACCACCATAAAATCTGTTTTGTGCTTTTTGATACTCCATGGGACCCTTTTGGTATGCCAATGTAACTCTTGCCCATTCTTTGATCCAATCTATCTTTTGCATTTTCTCATCCAGAGAATCGGTAGAATTTAAAACACTTGCTTCCCTGAGTTGGCTTACTTCAGATTGGTAATAATCTGAAATAAAATCTGCAAAAGTATCTTCATTTAACTCATTTTTGTTCTTTAATAGATAGGGAACCATAATATATTTCCATCGGGTATCATCTGTGGTAGCCCCAGCATTTAAATTATGATCCCAAGTACCTTCGGGCGATTGCACCCGCTCTGCCATGGTTAAACCAGTGATATACCCATATTTGTTTTGTATTTCTTTTCGATACCACATTTCTGTTGACGCCCCCATGGCGTCGCCAATGGCAGAGCCGACCAAAGCACCTAAAATTTTGTCGTATAACTCGGGCTCTTCAAGATTTAAAGAATGGTTTGTATAGGAAGTCCTAACCGGAGTTTTCAGCTGTATTTGGGTGGAAGATTTCTTACAGGAAAGACCACAACACATCCAAACAAGTACCAATACAACATATAATTTGTTCATGTTAAGATCATTTTTCTGGCCATCTGCAAAAGATACTCTTTTTCATTGAGATTTCGTTGGAGAGGAAGCTGGGCTAATCCAATTATTCTTCTGATTATCTCGATTCCCGCTACCTGCTTTGCCAGCTTAAAGTCAATTTTCCATGAATAGTTGTGTTGAAAAGTATGCACAATGGAATCGTTCATGTCCATAAGTATTATATGAGCTAGCATGACTCCAATGTCAAATTCTCTAAATCCGAGAAAACTAAATTCTGGATCAATGATATACAACTTCTGTTCATTTTCCATCCAACTGCCAGGGTAAAAATCTCCATGCAACAGCACATCCCCTTTCGACAAGTACCTCCGCCCAATCTTCTCTACAACCCTTTTTAATGCAACATCCTTCTTATAGACTAATGAAATATCTTGAAGCCCTTCCTGGACCGAATCTAGGGCAAAACCATTATCTTCCAAAAAGGGTAGAACAAAGATATGCTGGTGGTTTAGGTTACGAAGCGAAGTATTTAATGGGTAATTTGTAATTTCTGTCTGACTGTGAATTCCATTGAGAATTTCTAATAGCGTTTCTATTTGCTGCTCTTTTAGAGAACCAGAATTATAGTGATGAGACATGTCTTTGCAGTTACCAAGGTCTTCTAGTAGTAAGACATAATTATCCAAATCACAGAAGTATATTTTAGGGAAATAGTCGTTTACCTCTGTTTGATGAATACAATTGTAAAACTGATGCTCTACCTCGATTCTTTCCAGAGGGGCTTTTATATCCTGATATTTTTGAACGAATGGTCGGGATTGTTTTAGAATTAAGGAACGTTGGTTTGTTTTTACACGAAGAACAACATTCATATTGCCTTCACCAGGCTTTGTAATTTCTTCAATTATTTCCCCTTCATTTAGGCAGTTCTGCGCCATCAGGTAGTTCTGTATGTCAGATTTTGATGAGTGAAGGTTAAATAGTTGCATGCGGTGATTATTCTTCTAAAAGGGGTCAATAGCTCTATTCATAAATCATTTCTACATCATCAAGGAGTAAAAGACTCCCTATGGCACCTGCAAAGTTAGCTCCATCAAAACTGGATGCTCCTACAAAGGTGATATGGGTTGGCAACACAAAATCAATAGAATCGTTACTTACATAGCCATGGCCCACTGGCCTGGTATAATCCGGAAAACTCGCATCTAATTCGCCATAGGTAAAAGGAACAACCAATTCGGTAAGATCTTCTTGAACTGCGCTACTCCGAAACCATGCGGTAGCCAATCGTTCTATTTTACCCCCGGTTCTTACTTCTAATAAGGCATATATATCGCAGGCATCAGAAAAACCAAGGACATTTCCGTCTCTATCTTTGTTTTCTTCCCCGGGGCTATAAGAGTATTTCACTCGCAGGCTCGAAGGTCGTCCGGCGAAAGGGGTGCCAAATTCAATTGCGGCTTGTGGGTTGGTCGGATCTATATTGTCTGAATTGAATACACCGGTAAAAATAGAACCTGAGGAGATTGGGGCTCCAAAAGCGCCTGCAAGTGGTCCATTGTCCAGGGTTTCCATTTTTGCAGCTAAATTATCGTTCCCCAGATCGAAGGGGGTAGTAGCGAGTTTATTTAATATTTGCGTACCAGGATTTCCTGTGCCCCAGATAGTTGAAGCGGCATCTGCACCAGGTTCAAAATAGTCAGTACTGGTTTTGTACCATAAATCCAGATTATTATTATCTAACTGGGGGTTTTCCGAAGCAATAAAAGCCTCGATCTCCCAGAGGTAGACACTACCATCTTCTGCTACTAATTCAATATTTTGAGGGGAATTGAGATTTAAAATATCTCCTACACCTTTATCTGAACTGGCAAATGAGGAAATTTCTAATTTTTCAATAGTAATTCCAGATAGATCAACTCCACCAGGTATTTCGATTTTTACGTTGAGACTATCTTGATTAATTACAGCTGTTTGTGCCTGATTACTAACTTCAATATTTTTAATGTTGCCAAAACTGGACAGACCAAAATAGTCTTCACTAATACAAGAGAATGCAAGTAATAAAAAACCAGCAAATAGCCATTTAATCTTGTTCATTTATAGCGGTCTTTTTTTCTTTTTTATAGGTTTAAAATAATAGGCAAGCCCCAATTTTAAAGATAAGATGTCAATATTAAAATCAATATTATTTCTAACATCTTTAGACTGTTCTATACCGTTTATTTCACTCTTTCTAACTCTTAATTCATAGCCGAGTACATCTAGTTGGACTTCCAAGGCAAAATTTTCAATGGCAAAGAAAGTTACTCCCGGACTAATTCCAACGCGAAGGTTAAACTGGTCGGTGTAGATTTTCTCTACTTCATCGATATTTTTGGTGTTTCTTGTGAGCGAGTTTCCAAATCCGACAGCCACTCCCAAAATTGTAAAGAAACTAAGTCTTTCGTTAGCCGTTAGCGGGACTGTAGATCTTACGTTAGGGGTTATACTATAAAGTCTTGAAATGGAGTTAGACTGAAGTGTATCTGGTTGTCTAAAGACCGTTCCTTCAAATTTTTCTTCATTATATGCAAAATCTATTCCAACCATTGCATAGTCTCCCGTGTAGAAACCTCCCTTTACTGTAATTTGATAGTTCAAATCATTTCCCTCTACCACGTTTTGAATTAGTTGGTCTACATTGTTTAAACTCCTGTCACTCAACGACAATGCCAATCCTGTATAAAAACTGTGTTTCTGAAAAGGTTTAAAATTATTGGCGTAATAATTGGACATCAGTTCGTAAGGAGTCATACTATCCTCAGAATTCTGTTTCTTTTGCGCAATTAAAACAAAGGGTGTTAATAAAAGAAAAACAAACACGAATTTTAAGTACTGCATGTGTATACGTTGATAAACTTTGATGCCTAAAGGTAAATATTTGCATCAAAATTAATAGGTAATTATAGAAATAAGTAAAAACTAACAATTGCTTTTACCTTTCAAATAACGAAATTCTAAGGAATATCCGATATGACCAACCAATAGGGTATAATTATTAATTAAGGGAGAGGATTAAAACTCAAATTTAGCCATGGTTTGAATACGCTGAGCCGCACCGTAGGCATCATTAGCTGTACGTTGAGCGCCCCAGATAAATTCTGCACCGATAGAAAAGTTTTTGTCAAATTTATAGATGAGATTGAGGTGGCCAATACCACCCCTTTTTAAGGCAAAATCTTCTCTTGTGGGAGGGGCATCTAACCAGCCATAGGCATAATTAAAGTTAGACTCCAAGCCAGGTGCCCAACGATGCATAAAACCTACCATGACCGAGAAAGCATCAATTGGTTCTAGTTGACCATTGGCATTTAGTACAGCATTGGCCTGACTTCCTGCAAAAGAAATAATATTTTCTCCATAAGCGCTTCCTGCACTAACATTCCAAGTAAAATAGTTATTCGTTCCAAGATATTGTCTTCCCGCAACTACAAATGCTATTTGGGGTAATTGATCACTTGGGCCATTATCTCCCCCATCCCAACGCAATTGGGCAATACTTGTTCCAATAAAAACAACTCCAGACTTCCATCTTTTATCAAGTCTCAACGCCAGTAATGGTAGCTGTACATTAGGTTGTCCCTCAAATTCAAATGAATTTTCTATACCTAAGGCACTTAAGTATTCCAGACCAGCATAAAATTTATAACCTTTACTCAAACTCTTCTGGAACCTTATTTGGGCAGACCTTCCTCCGAACAATGCATCCCCGGCAGCAAAATCTATCATAAAAGCCATGGACTCCAGAAAGGACAGTGTAGTCCACGTTTGTCCTAGTATAAAATCTCCTGCTGTAATGTACGCATGTCTAAGTCTAAAACGGTTTTGATCGTTAAAAAAATCCCCTTCAACAAACAACTGTAATGGAACCTTAGTTGAATCTATCCTACGAATATCAAGATTGACACGTGTTTCTTTTGCAAAAAAGGATAAATAGCCTTCGCTGCCAAAATCAGGCTGTCCTTCCACTGGAATAGAAGACATCAGAAACTGCGAATTATCTCGAGTACCATCCATATCATAAACAAAATCAGCTTTTAAATAGCCCCCAATTTTCATTCTTAAACCTGAACCAAATATGGGCCAAGACCCCGGGAATGATGCATCAGCCAGGACTTCATTTGCCGTTTTTAAAATATCCTCCCTTAAATCGGACTCCGGTATGATGAGAAGATTTGGTAGGGTATCTTTTTTATAGACTTCCTGGCTTAGTAGTATCTGATATGAACAGATAATTAATAGAAGAAATAGAGATAATTTATTCATTTATTTGATTTGTATCGAGTATAAAAATTACTTTAAGGTGTTCTTGAATACCTTACCGTCTTTCATTATTAATTGAAATTTTTCATCGTATTGATTCAGGACCTCCAGATTTTCCATAGGATTACCGTCGATGATGATTAAGTCGGCATAGGCCCCTTCTACAATTTTGCCCAAGGGACCATCTTGGTATGGATGTCGTGGGCCGCTCATTTCCAAAAGGCTTGCATTATCAGAAGTAACCATTTTTAATACTTCGTAATTACTGAACCAGGTACCCATTCTTACTAAATATAGACTCTGTTGCCAGGCTTTAGATGCATCTAATAATTGATCGGTTCCGAAAGCTACCTTTACCCCAATTTTTTTGGCTTTTTTATAAACATTGTCAACAGCATCTGTGACTCTGTCCCATTTCTTTTGACTTACCGGACTGTCCCATTTCATGTCTTCATTAAACATGGCCTGTGGACTCAACCAAACTCCTTTTTCCTTCATTAATTCTAAGGTTTCATCCGAAGCAAAAAAACCATGTTCAATGCATTTTACGCCTCCTTCAATGGATTTTCGAATACCGGCATCCGTCATAACGTGAGCCAATACGTAGGTGTTAAAGTTTTCTGCCTCCTCTACAACTGCTTTGATCTCATCAAGTGAAAATTCACCTACGTCTAATGGGTCATACTGTGAAGACACCCCTCCACCTGTGGTGATTTTAATCTGGGTGGCGCCATACTTAAGGATCTCTCTAGTTCTTTTTCTTACTTCTGGCACACCATCGGCAATCATTGCCATCATGTTGCGTTCCCAATAGCTTAATTCCGAAGTCGAATTCCTTGGGTTTTCAGCAAGTACCATGTGGAAGTCTGCATGTCCAGAAGTTTGACTCATAAATGGACCCGATGGAAGAATACGGTGACCAGTATATAGACCAGCATCAATCAATTTTTTTATTGCAAAAGGATTGCCACCAGGATCCCTGACTGTAGTAAACCCCCGCATTAACGTTTCTTTTGCGCCAGTCATACTTCGGATTGCAACCTCTGCCATATCACCTTGATTCATCATAAGTACAGCCGCGGGAGTATAGGCATAAGTTGTGTGCCAATGTACATCAATAAGACCTGGCATCAGGAATTTTCCTTTGGCGTCAATAACAGTCGTATTCTTGGGAGCTTTTATGCTGCTTGTAGAAATAGTTTTTATGAGATTGTTCACTATGAGGATATTCCCTTGAGATAATGCCTCATTTTCTCCATCAAAAATTTGCGCATTTGTGATAAGAATTGTTGTGTTTTTTTTATCTGCCTGAGCAAATACTCCTATTCCCACAAGTAGGGCTATAAGGATTGCAACTAGGTTTTGTTTTTTTTTCATTTTTCTACGGTTTTATTGCTTCATTAGACTATTTAATTCGCATCAAAAAATAGACTCTGGCGGTAGTAATATAATAGCAATACATTACAGTTTTTCCGAGACTGCACTTTCCACTTTTATTATTGTACAGCGATCGTCGTATAGACAATTGAGAATACTGGATAAGTGTGCTTGATCTTTAACACGCACACTTATTACAGTTTCTAAATGGGTTAGCCTGTCTACAAATTCAATGATGGGGGATCTTAGTGTTCCGGGTAAAATAGATTCCAATTCACCTCTTACGGTAATCTGGTATGTTGCTGGACTGTCAAACTTAGTGTCTGGCACGACTAATCTATTTACTCCTAGAGTTATGAAATTAAGAAGGAATATCTTTAAAAAGACAAGAATTTGGTCATTAAATAGTCAATAAAAAGTCAACTTTTCCATAAACAATTTGCTTAAATGAGCCGGATTAGACGGCTGTAGGAGATTATTAAGTTGGAGGTATGTCCTTTACAGTTACAAAAGACTGACTTTCGGGCCGATTGAGAAATCGTTTCGCCTCTTTCCTGTTCTTTAAACCCGTTTTTTGATATATCTTATAAACATAAGTTTTTACAGTGCCAAGGGAATAATTGAGCTTATCGGCTATTTCTTTGTTTTGAAAATTCAGAGATATTAGATGAAGTATTTCTTGTTCCTTTTGATTTAATAAATCTAAAGGAGTATTACTGTTTTCTAATCGGTTGATTCTTTTTAGATGGCTTATACTTCGTTCCTCATTTTTGATTGTTTTTAATATCTCAAAA
>CAZWPZ010000071.1:0-4621 GCA_964636005.1 uncultured Eudoraea sp. | reverse complement strand
TGCAGTGGCACATAAACTATGGTATCTGGCTTTTCCATATAAGTACATTGTAGCAATTGTGCACCATGCCAATAACCCAGTGTACTGCTAATTTCTTCTATACCTCGGTATTTAAGTTGGTGCAGCATTTTTTGTACTAAGCTAGGTTTTACATATTTTAAATAAGCAAAAGCATGTTTTACAGGAATTTTACCATAAAATTTAGCCTTAAATTCATTTTCTAAATAGAGGTAATGGTCGGTTATAGGCAGTTGTGCCCTGCAAGAGGTACACACAAGTTTTTCTACTTCTTTCACAACATCACTGCAACATACACAGGTTGCTGGGAATAGTATTGATAAAAAATCTCTGAACATGTTTATTTTTGCTTATTGATTTCAATAACTTAAGAAACTGTATTTTTTACTTTTATTTTTATAAAATGGACAAAATTGGGGAGTTTAGGGCTTTTAGAGGCAAAATGAATGAGAAATTAATCAATGCTGATGATAAAGTAATCAAAAGAATCTTTAGCCTAGACTCAATGGCTTTTAAAGAAAACCGTCTTGATGTACGCACTAAAGAGCTGATCGGACTAACTTGTTCTTTGGTATTGCGTTGTGATGATTGTGTGAAATACCATTTAGAAAAATGCGTGGAAACTGGCTTGAGCAAAGAGGAAATTCTAGAAGGCTTATCACTTTCTACACTCGTGGGGGGTACAATAGTAATACCCCATTTAAGAAGGGCGTATGACTATTTAGAGGAGTTATTGGCAGATGCTTAATTTACTAACAAGAAAGATTACATAATTCTATTATTATAATAAAGGCATAGTTTTGGTTCTTTTATCGTTAAACTCACTTTAAGGTCTGCCTATCAGTTATACTACTACTTAATTTTTTAATCGAACAGACTAAACCAATTATTCCTATGTTTTTTTCTGATAATTATTTAGCTAAAGTATTACTGGTATTTTTTATAGCAATACAGCTAGGGGCATGTTCTAAAAATGTAAATCAAGGAGCAAGTTCAAGGTATAATAACCAAGCTGTATCAGCTTCAAGAGGGAAAGGCAGTTTTAAAAACAATACGACAAAGAAATTTAAGCCCAAGACCAAACGCGATTTTAGAAGAGAAGAAGCCATGAAAATGGATCCTCGTTTTACCGATCATTTGTATTTTGGGCATAAAAAACCCCCAAAAAAGAGACCAGTAGGTAAACAAAAATTTTGCAAAGAATGTGGAATCAGGCATTAATTGACATTCTACCAAACTAGGTGTTAAAACTTGGGTTGGTAGAATGGGAAATTATGATTTTGCCACTAGTTTTATGAAAGGAGAAAAAAACTTAGCTACTCTTTTAAAACAAATACAACCCAAACTCAACAAGGGTGAATATGTATTTGTAACCCTCAAAAATCCATCTCACATTGGTAGGGAAGAAACCCAGGGCTGTTAAGTCTACTTATTCCAAATTATATTTGTAAAAAAATATAATTTATGAGTCTATTAGATATATTTTCTAAAGTGCCAGACCCAAGAGTAGACCGTACCAAACATTATAGCGTAGCCCAAATTTTAGTAATATCCGTACTGAGTTATCTCTGTGGACACACAGGTTATCGGGGTATTAAACGTTTTAGCGACAATCATTCAGACCTTCTTTGGCAGCACATCCAACTAGACCGTATTCCTAGTCATGTAACCATAAGAGACGTACTACAGCGTGTCGATCAAGATGAGCTTATCAAATCCTTTCATCTTTGGGTGGGTAGTATTTCTTCTTTCGACTTACAAGGTGAATGGGTAAGTGGGGACGGTAAAACGCTTTGTTCCACAGTGAGTAATTCACAAAATAGTCAGCAAGATTTTCAAGCAGTAGTCAGTTTGTTCGCTCATAAAAGTGGTTTGATCCAAGGAGTGGCCCACTATAAAAACAAATCTAAAAACTCAGGAGAACAACACGGATTACGCTGGTTACTACAACAGATCGAAGGAGTGGGGGCCGTGCTTACCATAGATGCCTTACATACCCAAAAAAAACGATACAGGCCATAGTTGATTCAGGAAATCATTATGTAGCTCAAGTAAAACAGAACCAACCTAGCTTACACCAAGCAATTGAGGCCCAACTGTTGAACCAACATCCTTTAGATGGGTACCAAGAAGAAGAAAAAGATCACGGCAGGCATACCATTTGGCAGGTAGCCATCTATAATGCCAGACAAAACCCAAAGACAAATGAGTGGAAAGGGTTAGCAAGGTCTGTGCATGTGCATCGTATTTGTACAAATACCAAAACAGGGAATAAAACCCATAGTGATAGATTATACATCACTGATCTGCCTTGCATAGACGCCAGCTTGTTGGCAAAAGGTATTCGAGAACATTGGAGTATTGAAAATAGGCTTCACTACGTAAAAGATGTACTACACAATGAGGATAAAAATAGGATTAAACAGGGAAATGGCCCTGTAAACTGTTCCATCATTAGCAGTTTTGCTATCAATTTCCATAGAAAAAATGGGTATGATTCCATTTTAGATGGACAAGTAGCCACGCAAGCCAATACAGAAAATATACTTTGCAAGTTTAAGACTTAACAGCCCTGCCCCGGCACGGTGGTGCCGTCGAGCCCGCCGGCAAAGGTCTCGTCCCGTTCCACGGTCAACTGGGTAATGTCAGGGGCAGAGCCCGCCGTGCCCAACAGGTCGGTGTCCTTTTCTTTGCCGTTGAAGGCATATAGGTAACCCGCCTCACTCCTATTCAACCCCACTTTTCAAGGACTTTCTCCTACTTTCAAAGAACTTCTTTGCCTTTAAGTTACCTTTTTCTTTCAATTGAAAAAATTCAGTTGAAGAAAAAAAAGGGATAGAAAAAGTAAGTATATGGCATCATCCCCACGGTAGGCTAGGCGATTGCGCCCCTTCTCTAGCCTACCGTTCCCCCAAAGCACAGGTTTTAACATAACACGGTATTATGCTACTTGCCATACATGCTTTTCCAAGACCAAAGCAAACGCATAATAGTGTTATGTTAAGCAAGATTACTACGTACTCCTTTCAGGCGACCTTGCACTCCTGTTCTTGCCTTGCCCTCTTGCTGGATAGGTTATTTTTTGGGTAGTGCTAGCATGGATAGGTCTCCCGACGTTGTCGACCAGACGGGACGTTCTACTCTTCTTCCCCATCCCCATTTTGTAACTTTTTGATATCATCTTCGGGCTTGAAGCTCTCAGGAGCTTGTTTGGTACTATTGATGATTGTTTGCCTGACCTCATCGTGATTTGCCTTGTTCAATGTTTCTGCATCCTGTAAATCTTCCATACCTTTCCTAAAACCCTCGTTGGTAAGTTCTGTAGCAAAATCCCTAGCTTTTATCAGTAGTGTAGGGAGTGTTGCGTCTGTCAAGGGTTCTCCATTGAAGAGGATTTTTCTACCCGATAAATCTATCTGGACATAATCGGTATATTGCCCACCAACACTTTCTACATTCCGTAATAATTTTTCTTTTGTATTTTCCAGTTTGGCAAATGCCTCTAGTCTTTTGTTGCCCTGTAGCTGCCTGAGTGTCTTTTCAGCTTGTATAAAATACAGCCTTGCCTGTCTGCCCTTTTCGTTGTTCTCGACCATGCAGAGCTCTTTTGCCATGCTCAGGGTGAGTAGATAATCATATTGTTTTTGCCCTCTTACCAACTGTTCTAAAATTTTAGAATAGTCAGTGCCTTCTTCAAAATGATACTTGTTGATACGGTTTTTTATCCAGTCAGCAAACTTACTCTTGATGTGCAAAAAAGTATGTAGTTCCCTAGCGGAGACAACATTCCCCTGATAGATTTTGATGATTTCCATTTTTCGGTCTTTTTTAAGTGGTGTATAGATCTGATAGTGTAGCCCGACCGATCGTTGAAGTATTTTCACCCGCCTTTGATCCTAAATATATAAAAACAGGCAACTATTTGTCACCATAATGCGACCATGCACTGAGTACATGTACCGTGACCGTTGTTTCTTCTATTGAGTAGACCAAACGGTGTTTTTTGTTGATCCTTCGGGAGTATAGGCCTGCCATATCGTACTTCAATATTTCAGGCTTTCCAGTTCCTGTGGTGGGGTGTTCCATTAGTTCGTTCAAAAGCTTTTCTATTTTCTTTAACGTAGCTTTATCTCCCGATTTTTTATGTTTATCAATGTCTGCCAAAGCAGTTTTGGTAAACTCCAACACATAACTCATAAGCCCAATAGATCGCTGATCTCCTTAGAACTGGATACTTTTTTCACTTCTCCGTTCCGTGCCTCTTGTATGCTCTGTCTGATTTTTTCGACCATATTTGCATTAAAATACAGATCACTTTCGGTAACAGGGGTCAAAACATATGCCTTGTCTTTTCCCCGTTGTACGATAATATGCTCCCCTTTGTCTACTCGTTCAAAGTATTCTTTTTGGTTCTGTCTAAATTCTCTACTGCTTATGACCAACATAATGATAAGTTTTAATTTACATGTACCAATTTGGTACAATATACTATTATTAACGGTAATATTCATTTCTAAGTTCAGATTTTTCACCCCAGCGGATGATGCTTTTTTATGGCACTCCTAAGTGCCTCCACATGCCCCTGTCTGTACCTTTCGGTGGT
>CAZWPZ010000070.1:0-4144 GCA_964636005.1 uncultured Eudoraea sp. | reverse complement strand
CACTCTGTTCGATTAAAAGGTCCATATAATTAAAAAAGGATCGGTCTACTCCCATCAAACTAATTTCAATTTCAGTACCTGGTTCGAACTTCTGGTCATAGAAATACGAAAAGGAGAATTGTTGGCCTTGATAAAACTCGTCTCTGGTTACAAGAAACTCTGCAAAATCAAAGTCAAATAAATAAAAGTCTTCTCTATCTGCCTGATCTGTAAAAGTTACTATTACTTCGGTTTCTTCATCGTCGAAAAGTGTTTTGGTTCCCTGTATTACCGATTCCAGGGGAACACCAGGCACAAATCTCGTTTCACCAATATATTGCCTTCCCTCATGGGTTAGCTGAATAACAAGGTCCCCATTTAAAAAGAAAGTGGGTGAAGTGACCTTTTCGTAAATACCTGAGCCTGGAGCTGCTTCTTCCAGAATGAGACAATTAGCACAGTCTGTGGAGTCTCTGCCTAAATTAATAATTCGTATGTCTGTTAAGCTTGTGGGCGGTATTGGCTCAAAAAACGAACTGCTTCGACTTACTTTAACCTGAACATTTACAGTAGGTTCGCTAAAGTCTAGACGAATAAGAGCGTCGACTACCAATCGGGGTTCATCTTCGGGAAGATCCACGTCTATGACCTCTTCACATCCAACCATTACAGCACAAAAAAGTATAAGAAATATATATTTTACCATAATTCTAAAATTTGAAATTATAGGTTACCGACGGTACGATTCCAAAAATTGAGGTCTTTACTGCCTCATTAACACCTGTATCTTGATTCTGACGAAAGCTGACGGAGGCAGCGTTCATGCGATTATAAACATTATAAATACTGAATACCCATTCTGACTGCCATCTCCGCCCTTCATTTTTTTTAGGAGTCAGTGTGGCGGCTATATCTAACCTATGATAATCTGGTAGTCTCTGTAAGTTTCGTAAACCGTAGTAAGGAACAGTGACTCCCTGAAATTCAAACTGTCCCAATGGGTAGTTTGTTGGCAATCCGGTTTGGTAAACAAAGTTGGCATTAAAATTCCACTTTTTATTGAGATCATAACTACCAAACAGAGAGATGTCATGTCTTTTGTCATACGGAGAATTGTACCATTCTCCCAGATTAATTCCGGTTTCATTATCTGGAATTCCATTATCTGGAGTAGAAACTCTTCCTGGAGTCCTCTGTTCGGAAATTGCCCAGGTATAGGCGAGCCAACCTTGAAATCTGCCACTGTTTTTACGCAGCAATACCTCAGCGCCATAAGCTCTTGACTGACCATTAAGTATAACCTGTTCAATAGCATTATTAGCTATAAGGTTGGCTCCATCTATGTAGTCTATTCGGTTTTGGACGTCTTTATAAAAACCTTCTACTTCTATGGAGTAGTCACCCTCATTTAGAGTTCTAAAATACCCCAAAGCGTATTGATCCAGAAGTTGTGGCTTAACAAAGGGGCCACTGGGTGTCCATACGTCTAATGGAGTAGGGGAGTTGGTATTGGATAGCAAGTGCAAGTATTGCGCCATACGAATGTAACTCGCCTTAACGGAGTTCTCAGCGTTAAAAGTATAGGAAGCAGAAAGACGGGGTTCCAAATTGGCAAATGATGCCAGTACATCTCCCCTGTCCGGATTTATGGTTCCAATAGGATCAGCCTCTTCATAAACCAGGAGTAATGGATTAAAACGTACGGGGTTGTCATTTTCATATACATTGAGTTCTTCCTGCCCCAGCCTTGCAAAATAGCTAAACCTGAGACCATATTGTAACCTGAAGGCATTCGTGATACTGTGTTCTACATCTATGTAGGCCGCAAATTCATTAGCATATTTTTTTATGAGCTGCTCTTCTACAATACCAGATTCTGGACTATTTGGTACTATCTTACCAGGATTGAATTCGTAGTAAATATTGTTAAGCCCGTAATTAATTTGGAGTCTATCGTTGGCGTATTGCTTTAAATCGTATTTAAGATTAAAGTTTTTAATCCCTGAATTCCATTGGAATCCGACAAAATCCAGCTCTAGTCCATAGTAATAATCAGAATAGATAGCGGACAGGTTAGAAAATAATTTGTCAGAAAAAAGATGGTTCCACCGAATATTAAGCACACTATTTCCGTAGGTGTTCTCAAAACTCTCTGCAATACTAAAGACATCTCTTCCAAAATATCCAGATAAGTAAAGATTGTTCTTTTCGTTAAACCTATAGTTTAACTTGGTATTTAGATCGTAGAAATACGCCTTATTTGTTATATCAGCCAGAGGAAGAAACAGATGGGCGTAAGACGCTCTACCCCCAATTAAAAAGGAAGATTTGTCTTTAACTATAGGCCCTTCGGCAAGCAGACGACTGGCTACAGCTCCTATTCCTCCAGTTAACTTAAACTCTTTACTATTACCCTCTTTTTGATAAATATCCAATACGGAAGAAACTCTGCCGCCATATCGTGCCGGAATTGCACCCTTAAATAGCTTAACGTCTTTTATCGCATCTGGATTAAAAACCGAAAAAAATCCGAACAAATGTGAGGAGTTAAAAATAGTAGCTTCGTCCAGGAGTATTAAGTTTTGGTCAGCAGCACCACCCCGAACATTAAACCCGGAAGATGCTTCTCCCGCGCTCGTTACACCAGGTAAAAGAAGTAAAGATTTTATTACATCGGCTTCACCGAGTACTACAGGGATTTTCTTAATTGTTTTTGAGGTTAGATTGGTTACACTCATCTGTGGGTCTCGGATACTTATTTTTTCAACATCTTTCGTAACCACAACTTCCTCTAACTGTTCCGCCATTTCGGTCATTTGAAAATCCAATCGTAAATTTTCGTTTAGAGTAACCGTCTGTACAATATCTTCATAACCCAAATAACTTATTTGCAGCTCATATTCCCCTTCTGGAATGGTAAGAGAATAAAATCCATAAACGTTAGTAGTAACTCCTGTGTTTAGGGAAGGGACCACGATGGTAACACCTAAAAGAGTCTCGTTACTTGCTGCCTCCGATACGGTGCCGCTTATAGTAAACTTTTGCTGGGAATAAAGTTGTGTGGTTATGAGTAGTGTAAGCCCTATTAATAAAACTCTTTGGCTTAAATAATTCATGCAGAATTTTTTTTGCTAAAAATATAGATAAATAGGAGTACAACACCTATAACAAAAGTTAATAAGCGTTAAATTATGGTCGACTATAATCTCTAAACAATCGAGTGCTCTGTGCTATAATAAGTCCAAAATACCGTTTAAAGTAGAACTTGGTCTCATAGCAGCAGCAATTAATGAGGGATCAGGTTTATAATAACCACCAATATTCTGTGCACTGCCCTGAGAATCTAAGAGTTCCTTTTCAATAATAGCGATATTCTCTCTATAGGCAAGCGATAGCTTGGTAAACTGTTCTTTTAGTTCTTTGTTCTCATCTTGTTCAGCTAATGCCTCGGCCCAATACAAGGAAAGATAAAAGTGACTTCCACGAGTATCTATTTCATGTACTTTTCGGGAAGGTGATTTGTCTTGATCCAAAAACTCCTCCGTTGCCTTGTCCAGGGCTTTGGCTAAGACTTTTGCTTTGTCATTTTTGTTTTTAGTTCCATAAAACTCCAGAGAAACACTTAAGGCCAAAAATTCGCCTAACGAATCCCATCGTAAATGTCCCTCCTCCAAAAACTGTTCTACATGTTTTGGAGCAGAACCACCAGCACCAGTTTCAAATAATCCACCACCATTCATCAAAGGGACAATGGATAGCATTTTAGCACTAGTACCTACTTCAAGTATAGGGAATAAATCGGTTAAATAGTCTCTTAGTACATTGCCCGATACAGATATGGTATCTTTTCCGTCCTTCATTCTTTGTAAGGTGTACTTTGTAGCCTCAATTGGAGACATAATTTGAATATCAACTCCCGGAAGCTTATATTTTGGAAGATATGTATTTACTTTCTTAATTAATTCTGCGTCATGAGCTCTGTTTTTATCCAACCAAAAAACAGCTGGGGTGTTAGAATCATGTGCTCGGTTTACAGCTAGTTTAATCCAGTCTTCTATGGGAGCATCTTTTACCTGGCACATACGCCAGATATCTCCTTTTTCTACCGAATGACGCAATAAAACCGCCTTCGTCTCCTTATCAACAACTTCAACAATACCATCTT
>CAZWPZ010000069.1:0-4820 GCA_964636005.1 uncultured Eudoraea sp. | reverse complement strand
CGAAGGATGGGGTAAATTACAGTATTCAGTACCAAATTACGTTCCGTTTTGTGGTCTTCTGTTATATCGTTCCTTCTTAATTTGCTCCTAGTAAACCATATTGGAGTATTACTAGTCCTTTGGGAATTTATTAAGGTTATCCTCAATGCATTCAGTGGTTTTCATTGGAAATCATATTATTAATATATCCAAAATGTCGAGTTTATTCATAAACTGGACATTTTTTAAATGCTAAACCTGAATAAGCATCCTGGGAAGAATAATACTACCAAAAGAAAACGAGGTTTTTCCCTTATATCCACTCAATGCCCCTACCCTACAATTTATGGTAAATTTAACCTACAGTATTAGGAAATACAGAGATTGGTTTTTGTTAATTCAGACTTCGAAACTCTTTTGGTGAATACCCAACTTGCTGTTTAAACAGTCGGCTAAAATGTTGTGGATATTTAAACCCCAGTTCATAGGCAATTTCACCAACTGTTTTGTTTGGATCAAATACCTTTTCCTTGGCGACATCGATAAGTTTGTCCTGTATATACTCCTGTGCCGATTTTCCGGTTTCCTTTTTGATGAGATCTCCGAAATAATTAGGCGATAAATGCAATTGGTCCGCAAAGTAGGATACAGAAGGCACGCCATGTTTTTTTGGCTTTTCAGAAACCAGGTAATCACTAAGCAAGGTTTCAAACTTGTTTAATGTATTTTGATGGGGAATTTCCCGAGTCAAGAACTGCCTGTCGTAAAAGCGAAGACAGTAATCTAGCAACAATTCTATGTTGGAAATGATGAGTTTTCTATTATGCTTGTCCAAATTTTGCTCCAATTCGAACTGAATCTTATCCAAAACGCTCAAAATTAATTCTCTTTCCCGTCCTGACAGATGCAAGGCTTCCTTAATCGAATAGGAAAAGAAAGTGTAACGATTCATTTTTTTACCTAATTCACTTCCCAAAAACAAATCGGGATGAAAAATTAAGGCGTAACCTTTTGGAACATAATCCGGATCATAGCTAATACCTACTTTTTGTCCTGGTCCCATAAATACTAAGGACCCCTCATCAAAATCAT
The DNA here is from genome assembly GCA_964636005.1 of uncultured Eudoraea sp. GTDB lineage: Bacteria > Bacteroidota > Bacteroidia > Flavobacteriales > Flavobacteriaceae > Eudoraea. The sequence goes on along the minus strand of CAZWPZ010000069.1, from coordinate 3,749 downwards.
ATTCCCCTCCCCCATATTTCAATTTACAGTTTTTGGCATCTTTTAATAGAACTGCGTAACACTCAAAATGTAATCCATCATAAGAATTGTCAGGAAGTGCTTGGGTGTTTTCATAGCTTAAAATACCTACCAGAGGGTGAGCTGGTTTAGAACTTCGCCATTTAAAATAATCTGCTACTGTCTTTATATGAAAGATATGTTCCATTTTCCTTTAGTTGGGATTTAAATATAAGACAATGATTTTCAGTCATTCAAATCAATATCTGGAAATCTGTAATATTGGTAGGAATATCTGTAATTTGGGTATTGAAAGCGAAGGTAGTAAGGTATATTTTTGTTTAGTCTATAGTATAAATCTCAATTTAAACCTAATGAAAAAAATAATCTACACCCTATTGTTTGCGGTCTCGGCCAATATTTCTGCACAATCTTCAGAGTATTCGGTTACGTCCTATAAGGATGAAGGCAGAAAGGCACCTAACACCCACTATATTGGGGAAGCCTGGTTGAATGGCTTAATTCACGATGATGCCGAATTAGGCTACAACATAACAAAAGCAACCTTTAAAGCTAACTCTACTCTGGACTGGCACAAGCATGCATCACCACAGGTCCTTATCTATGTGGCCGGTGAGGGGTATTATCAGGAAAGAGGAAAAGATCCTGTTATCTTAAAAGCTGGGGATGTGATTCGATGTGATAAAAATATAGAGCACTGGCACTCTTCTACAAAGGAAAGTGATGTGACCTATTTAGCCCTATACGGAGGTGATACACCCACCACTTGGACCGAAGTGCTTAGCCAGGAATATTATGATGATGTTGCGGAGAAACTTAGTAATTAAGCATATTGGTATTAAAAACATAAGCTGAGCAATACCTAACTTAGTGTTTCCGTAGATAACTAACTGTAATTCAGAATGTATATAAATAATATGACAGTAATTATTTCGTAATTTTAAGATAATCCAATAAGACTATGGCAAATTTTAAATTGAATATCAACGGAAAAACACAGGACGTGGATGTAGATCCGTCAACCCCAATGCTGTGGGTGTTGCGAGACCACTTAAAACTGGTAGGAACAAAATACGGTTGTGGTATCGCCCAATGTGGGGCCTGTACAGTTCATCTTGGGGATGTCGCTGTACGATCCTGTATGCTGCCCATCTCATCGGTTGGCAACCAAAGTATCACAACCATTGAAGGATTATCAGAACATGGGGACCACCCGGTGCAAAAGGCATGGTTAGAAGTAGATGTGTATCAGTGTGGTTATTGCCAAGCCGGACAAATCATGACGGCATCGGCCTTACTTAAACAAAACCCAGACCCGACAGATTCGGAGATCGAAATGGCCATGAACGGTAACATCTGCAGATGTGGAACCTATACCCGAATTAAAAAAGCGATAAAAACCGCTGCTAAAAGCTAATCCTAATACCCTCTAAACAAAGTATATGACACTAGTAAAAACACCTATAGGAAGAAGGGCCTTTATTAAAAACACCAGTTTAGCTGGTGGTGGTCTCGTACTCGGCTTTAATTTATTTAACGCCTGTAAGCCCAAGGTTGCAGAAGCTGTGGCTGTGGAAATCGAAATGCCTAAAGAGTGGTACGAAATAAACGGCTACCTGAAGATTGGAGATAACGGGATAGTTACCATTATGTCTCCCAATCCAGAGATTGGGCAGAACGTACGGACATCCATGCCTATGATATTGGCGGATGAACTCGAGGTGGACTGGAAAGATGTTATCGTAGAACAGGCTCCGCTAAATACGGACCTATACAGTTGGCAAGTAGCAGGAGGAAGCCGTTCTATTATGAGTTCATGGGAGCCATTACGTATGGCAGGTGCAACAGCCCGACAAATGTTGAAAGAGGCAGCAGCAGCTGCCTGGCAAGTCCCGGTGAGCGAAATTACTGCTGTGGGTGGAGTCCTCAGCCATGAAGCTAGTGGTAATTCTTCCGGCTATGGTCCAATGGCATCGGCCGCATCTAAATTAGAAGTACCTGAAGAAGTTGCGTTAAAAGATCGCTCGGATTTTTCTATTATTGGAACCTCCCGAAAAAATGTAGACGGAAAGAAGTTAGTAACGGGTCAACCCTTGTTTGGGATTGATGTGCAAAGAGAAGGCATGCTAATTGCAACCTTAGCACATCCACCAGCCTTTGGTATGCAGCTCAAATCCTTTGATGCGGAAAAAGCTAAACAAATGCCTGGAATCAGGGATGTATTTTCCATTAAATTGTATGACGAGGATTTCAAAAAATCCGCATTCCACCATACTGCATTCAACGAATTGGTTGCTGTTGTGGGTGAAACCACCTGGCAAGTAATGCAGGCAAAGAAGGCATTGCAAATTGATTGGGAAGCAGCTCCGGATACGAAACACGATATGACCATTTTAGGAAGGGAAATGTCTGTAAACCATCCTTCCGGAATGGAAAACTCGGATAACCACAATGAAAAATTGCAAGAGCTAAGCACAAGAAAAGGCAGGGTTGCCCGTAGAGATGGGAATCCAGAAGCCGTTTTTGCCAAAGCTGCAAAAATCATTGAACGAAGTTATAGTTGCCCCTTTCTGGCGCATAACACCATGGAGCCCATGAACTTTTTTGCTCATGTTACGGACGATCATGCCGAATTACTGGGCCCCACCCAGACTCCCGAGTTTATGGAGCCTGCCATTGCAGAATGTCTGGGACTGCCCTTGGAAAAAATAGATATTCAAATGACCCGCCAGGGAGGTGGCTTTGGACGTAGGCTCTATGGACATTTTATGGTGGAGGCAGCTCTTATTTCCAAAAAAATGAAAGCTCCGATAAAGCTTCAGTACAGCCGCGAAGACGATATGTCTCAAGGGGTTTACCGACCTTCCTATTACGCTACGTACAGAGCCGCATTAGATGAAAACAACGAGTTGGTCGCCTTCCATGTCAAAGCAGGAGGTGTGCCAGAGAGTCCCCTCTTTGCCAATAGATTCCCAGCAGGAGCCATTGACAACTATTTGGCGGAAGATTATACTATCGACTCCAATATAACTACCGGAGCCTTCCGTGCTCCACGTTCTAATTTTATAGCAGGGGCTGAACAATCCTTTTTAGATGAAGTAGCCGAGGCAACGGGCAAAGATCCTATCGATTTCCGCTTGGAACTGTTAAAAAGGGCTGAGGAAAATCCCGTTGGGGAAAAAGATTCCAACGATTATGAGGCGGCAAGATATGCCGGGGTACTGGAACTGGTACGCAAAAAATCGAATTGGGGACAAGCAGAATCCGGAGTACACAGAGGGGTGTCTGCATATTTCTGCCATAATAGCTATGTAGCCCAAGTTTTGGATATGGTGATGGAAAATGGCGAGCCTGTAGTTCAAAAAGTTACTTCAGCAATTGACTGTGGCATTGTTGTAAATCCGGATGCAGCTACGAATATGGCAGAAGGTGGGGTTATTGATGGTATCGGTCATGCTATGTACAGCGCCATTACCTTTAAAGACGGAGCACCAGAGCAGACCAACTTTGACGGGTACCGATTGATACGGCATAGCGAGGCCCCAAAAGAGATTGAAACCCATTTTGTAGATAATGGAATCGATCCTACTGGTATGGGAGAACCGCCATTCCCACCTGTGATGGGAGCCCTGGCGAATGCGCTCTACAAGGCCACTGGAAGACGACGCTACCATCAACCCTTTATCTCAGACAAACCCCCAATAGTAGGATAGGTATAGTTAGTAGTTAGG
>CAZWPZ010000068.1:0-22358 GCA_964636005.1 uncultured Eudoraea sp. | reverse complement strand
ATGTGGGGCCATTGCAGATTTGCTGCCATTGGCGTTTAATAATTCTTTTTTGAGTGATTCTTAATTCAAATTTTTCACAAAAAGAGATATATCCCTATTTTTGTTTTTCCCAGTAAAAGGGAAACTTTATTTAACATACCTATTGATGAAAAAAATCACTAAAGAGGTTTACCTTAAATGGTACGAAGACATGTTGTTTTGGCGCAAATTTGAAGACAAACTCGCCGCAGTGTATATCCAACAAAAAGTAAGGGGTTTTCTCCACCTGTATAACGGGCACGAAGCTGTCTTGGCAGGTTCTTTACATGCGATGGATTTGCCTAAAGACCGCATGCTAACGGCATCCCGAAACCACGTGCAGCCAATTGGGATGGGTGTTGACCCAAAAAAAGTAATGGCCGAACTTTATGGTAAGGTCACAGGAACTTCGCAGGGTATGGGAGGGTCTATGCATATCTTTTCCAAAGAACATCGTTTTTATGGTGGTCACGGAATTGTAGGAGGTCAAGTTCCATTAGGTGCAGGCCTTGCCTTTGCCGAAAAATATAATAACACTGGAAAGTTGAGCATTACCTATATGGGTGATGGAGCGGTAAGACAAGGTTCGCTTCACGAAACTTTTAACTTAGCTATGTTGTGGCAACTCCCAGTTGTTTTTGTCTGTGAAAATAATGGGTATGCCATGGGTACATCGGTTGCTCGAACTGCGCATACTACAGATATTTGGAAGCTTGGATTGGGTTATGAAATGCCTTGTGCACCGGTAGACGGCATGGACCCCACCATTGTTGCTGAAGCAATGAGTAAGGCTATTGAAAGGGCACGTAGTGGCGGAGGTCCAACATTTTTGGAAATGAAGACCTATCGATACAGAGGACATTCTATGTCTGATGCCCAACACTATAGGACCAAAGAAGAGGTAGAGGAGTACAAAAAAATTGATCCTATTACCAAAGTGCTCGATATAATTAAAGAAAAGAAATACGCTACTGAGGAGGAGATAAAACAAATAGATAATGAGGTTAAAGACCTTGTCAAAGAGTGTGAGAAGTTTGCGGAAGAGTCTGCTTATCCTCCAGTTGAACAACTCTATGATATGGTATACGAGCAAGAAGACTATCCTTTTGTACAACACAAAATTTAAATAAATGGCCGAAGTTATAAACATGCCCAGACTAAGCGATACCATGGAAGAGGGTACCGTTGCTAAGTGGTTAAAAAATGTAGGAGATAAAGTTGAGGAGGGAGACATCTTGGCCGAAATTGAAACGGACAAGGCAACCATGGAATTTGAGTCTTTCCATGAAGGGACCTTGCTGCACATAGGAATAGCGGAGGGCGAAGGGGCTCCTGTAGATACCTTATTGGCTATTATCGGAGACGAAGGAGAAGATATTTCTTCCTTGGTTAATGGCGCTCCTGCAGAAGAGCAAAGCGTCCCTGAGAATGATGCTCAGGAAAATGAGACTGAAGAAACGGTAGTGCAGGAATCTGCTTCTGTTCCAGAGGGAGTAGAAATTGTAAAGATGCCAAGACTAAGTGATACCATGGAAGAAGGTACCGTGGCTTCTTGGTTAAAAAAGGTAGGTGATGACGTAGAGGAAGGAGATATTCTTGCAGAAATTGAAACCGACAAAGCTACCATGGAGTTTGAGTCGTTTTACGCGGGAAAATTGCTCTATATAGGAATTCAGGAGGGAGAATCAGCACCAGTAGATGAGGTGCTTGCGGTAATAGGCCCCGATGGAACGGATGTCGATGCGGTTCTCAATGCCAAATCGGAACCAGCAAAAGCTACAACAGAGGTTAAACAAGAAAGTACTTCTGATTCTCAATCGAGTTCGAAACCAGAAAAAGCAGACAAACCTAAAGAAGAGAATCAGAGAATTTTTGTTTCCCCACTAGCTAAAAAAATCGCTCAGGAAAAAGGTATAAATCTTGCAGATGTACAAGGGAGTGGTGACCATGGTAGAATAATTAAGCGAGATATAGAAAATTATAAACCTGATGTTTCTCCAGCAAGGGAAGAGGTTGGTTCCAAGGATTCTGCTGAACAAGTTAAGAGTCAACCACCAGTACTTGCTGTTGGAGAAGAGCATTTTGAAGAGGTGAAAAACTCCCAAATGCGCAAAGTAATCGCTAAAAGACTTAGCGAATCTAAATTCACTGCTCCTCATTACTATTTAATGATTGAGGTGGATATGGACAATGCAAAGGCTTCAAGAGCACAAATCAACGGCTTACCAGACACTAAAATATCATTCAATGATATGGTAGTAAAAGCCTGCGCAATGGCGCTTAAAAAGCATCCACAGGTGAATACAAGTTGGAATGGGGATACCACCAGATTTAATCAGCATATACATGTAGGTGTGGCAGTGGCTGTAGACGATGGTCTGGTTGTACCTGTTTTAAAATTTACAGATCAGTTAAGTTTAACACAGATTGGAGCTCAGGTCAAAGATTTGGCAGGGAGAGCCAGGGTTAAAAAATTGACTCCAGCAGAAATGGAAGGAAGTACTTTTACAGTTTCTAATTTGGGGATGTTTGGTATTCTAGAATTCACTTCTATTATAAACCAACCTAACTCGGCTATCTTATCTGTTGGGGCCATTGTGGAGAAGCCAGTGGTAAAAAATGGGCAAATAGTTGTCGGAAGCACTATGAAAGTAAGTCTTGCTTGCGATCATCGTACTGTGGACGGTGCAACAGGGGCCCAGTTCTTGCAAACCTTAAGAGCATATTTAGAGAATCCTGTGACTATGCTGGCCTAAGGGTACTTTGGTGATTATTAAGTTTTAAATAATAAGAGAGGCATCCTAAAAATTGGGATGCCTCTTGGTTTAAAAGTATATTATGAAATATTTTGGTCTTCTGTTATTCGCTTTCTTTTTAATAACTTCTTGTGGTTCCTTAAAGAAAAATAAATCTTCCTTTTATACCAACACTGAAAAAGTGTCGGAGGATATGAACTATCTTGCTTCAGATGCCCTAGAAGGGAGAGATACTGGTTCGGAAGGTATTGAAAAAGCCGCATCTTATATTGAAGACATCTTCAAAGAAAATAATGTGAAGCCTTTTTTTACCACCTATAAAGACACGCTTTCTAATTTTGAGAAGCCAGCTTACAATATAGTTGGATATTTGCCTGGGAGGGATAAGAATCTAAAGGACGAGTTTGTTATAGTAGGGGCACATTACGATCATATTGGTATAGACACTACTGCTATAGAGGATAAAATTGCAAATGGGGCGAACGACAATGCCTCAGGGACCACAGCAGTTTTGGAGCTAGCAAAATATTTTGGTAGAGCGAAGAGCAATAAGCGAAGTATGCTTTTTGTATTGTTTAGTGCGGAAGAGAAAGGACTATTGGGTTCTATTCATTTGGCAAAGCGCCTTAAAGATCAAAACTTTAATTTATATGTTATGTTAAATTTTGAAATGATAGGCGTGCCTATGGTTAATAAGGATTATAGCCTGTACTTAACAGGATTTGAAAGATCTAATCTTGCAGAGGTGGCCAATGATTTTGCCGGGGAAAAACTAGTTGGGTATTTACCAAAGGCTCAGGAATTTAGTCTTTTTCAAAGATCTGATAATTTCCCCTTTCACCAAGTTTTCAATGTGCCTTCCCAAACCTTCTGCTCTTTTGACTTTACTAATTTTGACTATTATCATAAACCTGGCGATGAGGTGCACCGGATGGATTTGGAGCATATGACGACTGTAATTAATAAAATGATTCCTGTGTTTGAAGGTATTGTAAATACAGACGAAAAAATTATAAAATACAATTGATGGGCAACGTTATTATTACCGGTTGCAGCAGAGGTATAGGCTTTGAACTTGCACAAAAATTCGCAGAACAAAACTACAAGGTATTGGCAATTTCTCGCAATGAGAAACCAATTAAATCTCTTAATAATCCTAATATAGAGACCTTTCCTTTTGATATAGGAAATCCGCGAGACTTGGACTATTTGGCCGCTCATTTAAAGAAAGAGTGGAAATCAGTAGATCTTTTAATTAATAACGCCGGAAGACTTCTAAACAAACCTTTTTTAGAAACCAATTTATCGGATTTTCAGGAAGTTTATAAGGTCAATGTTTTTGGGGTTGCCGAACTCACAAGAAGAATTCTGCCGTTTATGGGTAAAGGTGGTCATGTTGTGACCATAAGCTCCATGGGTGGTGTACAGGGTAGTACAAAATTTCCTGGATTAGCGGCATATAGCAGTAGTAAGGCAGCCGTAATAACGCTTACAGAGCTTTGGGCGGAAGAATTTAAGGATACTGGTCCCTCATTTAATGTTCTCGCATTGGGGGCGGTACAGACAGAAATGCTAGAAGAGGCTTTTCCCGGATATAAGGCTCCTTTAAGTGCCTCTCGGATGGCAAATTATATAAAAGAATTCGCTATAAACGGACATGAGGTTTACAATGGAAAGCTTTTGCAAGTAAGTAATAGTACTCCTTAATTTTTCATTTTATTATACTATTTTTCCTGCGTTACACTACTATAGCTCTAGAGACAAAGTTTTTGTTTAGGAAATCGAATATCATATTGAGGATAGGTGTTTTTAATAGCAATTAATCTACGTATTTTGCACCTATAAAAATCGATTTTATCCAAATGCGCAGTGTATTAGAATCCTATCTTCCAGATCATGCTGTTGATCACTGTTTAGAACTGATCAAAATCAATGGCGTTCATTTAAAGATTGTTAAACAAAGGGTTACAAGACATGGTGACTATAGAAGAATGCCAGATGGATCGCATCAAATTACCATAAATTCTAGTCCAAACCGATATAGGTTTTTAATTACGCTAGTGCATGAGATTGCACATTTGGTTGCTTTTGAAAAATATGGAAGAAGAATAAAGCCACATGGTTTAGAATGGAAACGGACTTTTCAATTTTTGATGTTACCCTTTATCAGACCCGAAATATTTCCCAATACTTTGCTGCCTTTTATAGCCAGGCATTTTAAAAACCCCAAGGCGAGCAGCAGTACGGATAGTCATTTAGCCCTAGCACTAAAAAAATATGATTCACCAACAGATTTAATTCCAGTTTTTGAATTACCTTATGGTAGTGTATTTAGGCTTCACAACGGAAAGTTGTTTAAAAAAGGTAAACAGAAAGTAAAGCGAATTGAATGTGTTGAAATGCGTTCCGGCCGGATATATTTATTTCAGCCACATGCGGAGGTAGAATTATTAAAAGAATACAATGGATAACAAGAATTTTTATGCCGTATTAATGGCCGGGGGGGTAGGTTCACGATTTTGGCCAGTTAGTACCCAAAAGTATCCAAAGCAGTTCCACGATATGCTTGGTACAGGAGAAACTCTTATCCAAAAAACTTTTTCCCGCCTGACTAGGTTTATCCCTGCAGAAAATATTTTCGTACTTACCAACACACGTTATAAGGAATTATGTCTGGAACAATTGCCTAAACTCAATAGCACGCAGGTAGTACTGGAGCCAGTTATGCGCAATACAGCTCCTTGTATACTCTATGCAGCCCTAAAGATCTATAAGTTGAACCCTAAAGCCCAAATGATAGTTGCACCTTGCGATCACTGGATTGAGAACGAGAAAGAGTTTGAGGATAATATTATAAAGTGTTTTCACAAGACAACCGAAAAGGGAGCCTTAGGAACCTTAGGGATTAGACCAACATTTCCCAACACCGGATTTGGGTATATAGAATACAATAAAGAGCATCTCCAAAACGAATTTTACCCTGTCGTGAAATTTCGGGAAAAACCAAATTATGAAACGGCAAAATCTTTTTTGGAACAAGGTAATTTTTTATGGAATGCAGGTATTTTTATTTGGAGCGCTGCTACGATTATTGAAGCTTTTAAGGAACATCAAAAGGACCTATATGTTTTATTTGCTGATGGTTTAGAGGTATTTAATACTGCAGATGAAGAGGCGTTTATTCATGAAAACTACCATAAAGCAGACAATATATCTATAGACTACGCTATTTTGGAGAAAGCGGCTTCTATTTATGTTATTCCAGCAAGCTTTGACTGGAACGATTTAGGTACCTGGGGTTCTTTATATAGCAAGATGGAAAAAGATGCTCAAGCAAATGCCGTGGTAAGTGGAAAGATTCTCTCGGAGGATTCTAGTGGAAATATGATTCGGTTGCCAAAGAATAAAGTGGCTGTAATTGATGGTTTAAAAGATTACATAATAATAGATAAGGATGAAGTTTTGATGATTTATCCTAAATCTAAAGAGCAAGATATAAAAACAATTTTGGCAAAAGTGAAAACTACTTTTGGTGAGAATTATACCTAGTAAATTATGAAGGAAGACAAACAGTTAGAATTGGAATCGGAGAAAGAGAGTAGGGAGAAGGTTCAAAAGGATTTTAAGGGTTTTTTAGGCAGTGCTAGAAAGTTCTTGTGGGAACTTTTGAATATTCGGAATGATACAGATCAGGAAGCAACCAAAGCAGCCATAATTGCAGACATCCCTTTTAAAGGGCATACCGTTTGGATACTAATCTGTTCTATTTTCATAGCTTCTGTTGGTCTGAATGCTAATTCTACTGCAGTTGTTATTGGAGCGATGCTTATTTCTCCATTGATGGGACCAATTCTTGGTATTGGAATGTCTATCTCTATTAACGATATTGATACCCTTCGAAGATCGTTGAAGAACTTTATTGTAATGGTGGTAATTAGCATCCTGACAGCTTATTTGTTCTTTACCTTTTTTCCACTTCGGGATGAATCATCAGAGTTGTTAGCACGGACAGCCCCTGATATCCGAGATGTTCTGATTGCATTTTTTGGAGGAGTCGCCTTGGTTATTGCAAGAGCCAAGCGAGGAACTGTAGCAACAGTAATTTTTGGGGTGGCAATTGCAACCGCCTTGATGCCTCCACTTTGTACGGTAGGATTTGGCCTGGCCATAGGAAATTGGGAATATGCGTTAGGGGCCATATACTTATTTACCATTAATACCATCTTTATCGCTTTGGCTACGGTTATCGTTTTAAAATTTTTACGATTCCCGATGGTTCGCTACGTCAATTCTAAAAAAAGAAGATTTTTTGCACGAATTGCCTCCCTAGTCGCCATATTGGTGATGGTTCCGGCTACAATTACCTTCTATAACGTATTTGTACAATCGAGATTTATGATTCAGGCACAAGATCTGGTAAAGACCACCATAGGAGCATACCAATTTCAAGGAGAAGGTCGTTATTTGGATAACCTGACCAGAATTAATTACAGTAAAAAAGGAGTTTCTACAATAGAAGTTGTTACTATGGGAGATGAACAAATTCCTAGTAGTGTTATAGCGACATGGATAGCGAAGAAAAACACCTACGGAAGGCTAAAGAATACCGATCTAAAAGTAGTACAGGGAGGGAGAGACGACTCGGAAGAAAAGTTCAATTATATAAGCGAACTTTATGAATCGAAAAAAGTAGAATTAAAAAATAAGGATGAACGAATCCAGTTTTTGGAAGAAGAAGTAGCGAAACTCAGCAAACTAACTACAAGAGAAGTACCCTTCAAACAAATAAGTCGTGAAGCGAAGGCTAATTATGAGAATTTAGAAAGTATAGGATTTGCGTATACTTTGGTAACAGATTTCAATAAGGTAGATACCATTCCCGTTTTTGAAATTGTATGGAAGTCAAAGACAAAAAATAGAGATATAAAGAAAGATTCGGATAAACTTAGAGAATGGTTAAAAGTTAGAATTAATGATAGTCGGACGAGGGTAAAAATGGTAAAATCTTAATTCCGCTCTTCTATATACATTTGTCTGACCTTTTTAAATAATTCTGAAGAGTAAACAAAATCCGTTACGGCTTTATTGTCTGTTTTGAAGATTTCTTTGTTGGTTCCTTCCCATTCCTTATAGCCGTTTTTAAGGAAGACAATTTTTTCTCCAATCTCCATAACAGAATTCATATCATGGCTGTTGATCACAGTAATGATTTGATATTCCCGTGTTAATTCTTGGATCAAGTTATCGATAAGGATGGCAGTTTTAGGATCCAAACCAGAATTAGGTTCATCACAAAACAGGTATTTTGGATTCATCACGATTGCTCTGGCAATTGCCACTCTTTTTTGCATACCACCTGAAATTTCTGAAGGAAATTTATTCTTGGCTTCTTGCAGTTTAACGCGCATCAGTACCTGATTAACCCTGTCTTGCATTTCCGATTTGGCTTGCTTCGTAAACATGTCCAAAGGGAACATAACATTTTGTTCAACTGTCATAGAATCAAATAAGGCACTGCCTTGAAAAACCATCCCAATTTCTTGCCGAAGGTTTCTTTTGTCTGTAATGGATAACTTGGAGAGATATCGGCCATCATAAATTATTTCACCCTCATCTGGCACCAACAACCCAAGTAAACATTTTAAAAATACCGTCTTACCAGAACCACTTTGACCAATGATTAAGTTGGTTTTCCCTTTCTCGAAGGTAGTCGTAATTCCCTTTAATACATGAGAATCTCCAAAGGACTTATTTAGGTTGTTTACTTCTATCATTAGCCGAGTAAAAGTTGTGTTAGAACAAAGTTTGCAATAATTATGGCGACGCTTGTCCAAACAAAGGACGTGGTACTTGCTTTCCCAACGTCTAAGGCACCACCTTTCATATAATACCCGTGGTAAGAGGGTATTGTGGCTATTAAAAAGGCAAATACCAAGGTTTTAATAAAGGAATACGTTATATGAAAAGGGATAAAATCTATTTGAATTCCTTCGATAAATTCTGCCGTAGTACTGTGCTCCCCTAACACATTCGCAACAAGCCCTCCTAAAACGCCCAAATACATGGCAATTGCAATGGCAAAAGGATAGAACAACATGGCAATAATTTTTGGAAAGACAAGGTAGTTCAGGGAGTTTACACCCATTACCTCTAGGGCATCGATCTGTTCTGTTACCCGCATGGTTCCAATGCTGGAGGTAATATAAGAGCCGACTTTACCAGCCATTATTATAGAAGTAAAAGTTGGTGCAAATTCGAGAATAACCGATTGTCTAGTTGCAAATCCGATGAGGTTTTTAGGAATAAGCGGATTTGTCATGTTAAGAGCTGTTTGTATGGCAACAACGCCACCAATAAAGATGGAAATAAAAATGATTATTCCGAGAGATCCGTAAATTAGTTCATCAATTTCCTTCAGAATTAAATTCTTCATAATCGACCATTTGGTAGGCTTCTTAAAAACCTCTTTGACCATGATAGAGTAATTCCCAATTGATGCTAGATAACCCATGAAACTGTTCTCTGTTCTTATCGTAAAAATAGTAATATTAGTATTGATTTGACATCCATTTAATGCATTAAAGCATTATTTAGGTATTTTTGGACGAATTATAATTCTACATATGCATTTTAGAAACCTTGCTTTGAGCCTCTGTGCGCTTACTATTCTACTTTTTTCTTTTACTGTAAATGGCCAACGCCGGGCTAAAAAGCTGCCCGATACCACGAACGAAAAGCCGCTAATGAATACGCCACGATTGCTCGTTGGGATCGTTGTGGACCAGATGCGTTACGACTATTTAACGAGATTCTGGAAGCATTTTCAGGAGGGTGGTTTTAAAAGATTGGTAAACAATGGTTTTAATTGCAAGAACAATCACTACAATTATTCTCCTACGAGTACCGGTCCGGGACATGCTTCTATTTACACAGGTACTACGCCTGCAGTGCACGGCATTATTGGGAACAATTGGTACGACAAAGCGACAAGTGTATCCGTTTATTGTGCGGAAGATGATGCATTTAATACAGTTGGTTCTAATTCGGATGCAGGTAAGATGTCGCCCCGGAGAATGTTGAGCAGTACCGTTACAGATCAATTGAGGTTGCACTATCAGATGCGTTCTAAAGTAATTTCCATAGCCTTAAAAGATCGAGGGGCAATACTCCCTGGGGGTCATACCGCTAATGCGGCCTATTGGTTTGAGGGTGGTTCAGAGGGTAGGTGGATTAGTAGCTCGTACTATATGACCAAACTCCCCAATTGGGTGGAAACCTTTAATAACAACAAAAGTATTGACCAGTATAAGATTCCTTGGACTCCTTTAGAAAATTTAAATACCTATATAGAAAGCGGTCCTGATAATACTAAATATGAGGGTGTTTTTAAGGGAGAAAGCGCCGCCGTGTTTCCGCATGATTTACCAAAAATTTGGAATTTAAATGGCGAATACAACCTGTTGCGAACTACTCCTTTTGGCAATAGCATGACAACAGACTTTGCATTAGCGGCTATTGAAGCCGAGGCCTTAGGCGAAGATGGTATACCCGACTTCTTAACGATATCCTACTCTAGCACAGACTATGTTGGACATAAATTCGGTGTAAATTCTAAGGAAGTACAAGACACGTATATCCGTTTAGATTTAGAATTAGCCAGAGTTTTGGGTGCCTTGGATGAAAAGGTGGGAAAGGGAAACTATACTGTTTTTTTAACAGCAGACCATGGGGCTGTACAAGTGCCAGCCTATTTGGAAGAGATGAAATTACCAGCAGGATATGTAAACATGGATGAAATTCTAAGTACTGTGAAGAAGAATATTAAGTATTTATACGGGGAAACGGAGCTTATAAAAGCTGTGTCTAATGATCAAATATTCTTAGATCATAAGGTCATTAAAAACCTTGGTTTGCCGGTACGGGAGGTTCAGGAAATCATTGCGGAAGAACTTTTGAAACAAGGAGACTTTCTAAATGTGTATACGGCATATCAACTTCAAAATGTACAGTATACCAAAGGGTTGCCTTACATTTTGCAAAATGGATACAATAGAATGCGTTCAGGAGATATAATTATGGTGCCAAATATAGGTTTTGTTGATTACAGTAAGACAGGGTCTACACATGGATCTCCTCAGATCTATGACACGCATATTCCGTTGTTGTTTTATGGTCAGGGAATCAAAAAGGGTGTAACGAATCAAAGAACAGAGATATCAGACATTGCTCCTACTATTTCTGCTTTATTAGGTATTGCATTTCCTAATGGTGCTACAGGGATGCCAATAAGTGCGGTATTAGATTAATTTTTTTTTAATGGACTCCCAACGGAATTTTCGAATGAATTCCCCTTCTTTTTCAGTGACCAAGTACGGAATTTTATCTTTTGCAGCGATAAAATAACCACTAAGGCTATCGATTAGGAGAGAGGCTTTTTTTCTTGCTAAGGACATTTTTAAAGCAGAAAGTATGGTAAGCAGAAGGCCGTATCGCATGCTGTACATGGCTTTTCCCTGTAAATGCCTAGCTTTTTTGGGATAGGAACTCCCTAAAGGTCTTAAATGCTTTACTTGGAGATTTGAATCGGTAATAATAGTATATCCGTAGTATCTGGCTAAAAGTTCGTCCACGGTATCCCAACCCATAGCCTTTCGCAGTCCGCCAATAACTTTAAAACAACTTTTTGTATAAGTCTTAAATGCACCCCGCACATGGTCCTTGTTCATTGGATGATTAAGCAGCCATTTTCCGTTTTGATCTTTCTCATAAGCAAAACCTCCTAATATTCCAGCAGAAGAATTGTGGCGAATTAATTCTATTATACGTTCGAAATAATGAGAGGGTAGGATAAGGTCGGCATCTAACTTTACTATAAAGTCGTAAGCGCCATCTAATAGTTCCATACCTGCATAAAAGGCATCAACAACCTTTGCCCCTGGCATATGTGCTTCAGATGAATGGTGGTTTTTCTTTTGAATAAAATTCCACTTTCCTGCAAATACATCAATAATTTTCTCTGTAGCATCTGAGGAATGGTCATTAACTACAATTACTTTTTGAGGGCGTATACTTTGTTCTATTACAGAATTTAGAGTCTTTGCAATAAAAGCCTCTTCATTGTGGGCACAGATTATAATATAATATCTCAAAACGAACTAAATGCCAATTGTATTATCTCTATATTTTACTTCATCCTTTCTGCATAAACCAAATAGTACCTCGGCGTAAACCTGCGGAGAAAGGGTCTTATTCCCAAATTTTTAGTAGGATTCGTAAATTTTTGGCTATCAATAATCTTCCAACCAGACTTCTCTAGAAGCCAGTCAAATTGCCAACTTTCAAATTCATGATAGTGCCTATCCCATGGATCCGTTTTACTTCGATATGCGCTGGAGAACCAAAGTTTTAAAGGAACACTTACTACTAATTTTCTAGATTTTGCTACGCGTAGTACATTGTACGGGGCGAGGAGATGTTCAAAAATTTCGAAAGCGGTAAGAACTTCTTCTTCCGCATTTAAGGCCCGGTCATAATTCAAGTCTAGATCTTCACCAGTGGTATTACTTACTTGGTAACCATTAGCCTGCATAAGCTCAGAAAAAGGATTTGACACTCCCAGATCCAAGATAGTTTCTTCTGTAGAAATGTGCTTCTGTAGAAATTCCAGCGTTATTTTATACCTTTTGCTGGGATAGGTGTTTTCATACATAATCTCAACATCTATAAACTATGGCGTTAATATTCATGCCTGCGCCAACACTTGCAAAGATAACAACATCCCCTTTCTCTATATGTTGATTTGCAATTTTTCCATTTTTAACCATATCAAACAAGGTTGGTACAGTGGCCACTGAAGAATTTCCTAGTTCTTTTATATTCATTGGCATTACATTATCTGGCATTGGGGTATCGTAAAGCTTGAAAAACCTTTTAACTATGGCTTCGTCCATTTTTTCATTAGCTTGATGAATAAAGACTTTTTTAAGCTGTTCAATAGGAATACCACTTTTATCCAGACATTTTTTCATTGCGAGCGGAACATTAACAAGCCCGAATTCATAAATCTTTCTGCCATACATTTTTATGTATTGTGTATTGTCTTTTGCCTTGTTGTTAAAGGATTTGCCATAATAAAGATAATAGGCCTCCTCGCTAGTAAATGACGCAGATTCATGCGCCAATATTGTGCCGGCTTCAGGAATGTCTTCCACAATACAGGCACCGGCCCCATCCGAAAATATCATAGAGTCTCTATCGTAAGAATCGACTACCCTAGAAAGTGTTTCCGCACCAATTACCAAACACTTCTTCGCAATTCCACTTTTTATAAAGGCATTCGCCTGAATGACTCCTTCTATCCAACCAGGACATCCAAATAACATGTCGTACGCCACACAACCGGGATTCTTTATTTGTAGTCTGTGCTTTACCCGTGTAGCTAAACTCGGCACTGTGTCTCCTTGGGTTTGGCCAAAGGAAATATTCCCGAAATTATGTGCAAATATTATATAATCTAATTCCTCCGGATCGCAACCCGAGTCTTCAATTGCCTTTTTCGCAGCATAATATCCAAGGTCAGAAGTATTTATGTCTTTTTTTGCATATCTACGTTCTTCTATCCCAGTAATAGCTTTGAATTTTTCAATGATAGTAGTGTTTGAGTAATTAAAAGGCTCTCCTTCTGAATTGAGAAAGGTGTGGCTTTCAAAATCCTTGTTACTACTTTTAACTTCCGGGATGTAACTTCCTACTCCACTTATTCCAATACTCATGATAAATACATCTTTAACGTAGTTAACGAATGTAACTAAAAATATGCTCCTCGATGCTTTACTAGTGCGCTGTGAATACGACGGTCATTTAAGAAGAAGGGACATCTTAGATGAATCGTCAACAAAAGACAAGTTGTAAAAAATTGGTGCACAGAAAGTTACGCTTCAGCGTATGCCTCAATAGGAGCACAGGTACAGATTAAATTACGATCGCCATATGCATCATCAACCCGCCGAACGCTGGGCCAAAACTTATTTTCTTTTACATAGGGCAATGGAAATGCAGCCTTTTCCCGTGAATAGCCATATTCCCATGTATCGCTAGTTACCATTTGAAGGGTATGAGGCGCATTTTTTAGAGGATTGTTTTGTACATCTGTGCTTAGCTCTTCTATCTCTTTCCTTATAGCAATCATCGCATCACAAAATCGATCCAGCTCTGCGAGGCTCTCACTTTCTGTTGGTTCTATCATTAGTGTCCCTGCTACAGGGAATGAAACAGTAGGAGCATGGAATCCATAATCCATTAGTCTTTTTGCGATATCGGTCACTTCAATTCCTTTTTGTTTAAAGGGCCTGCAGTCAATTATCATCTCATGAGCTGCTCTTCCTCTTTCTCCTGTGTAAAGAACATCATAGGAGCCCTTTAGTCTGTTCTTAATATAATTCGCATTCAAGATCGCAATTTCCGTGGCCCTGGTTAATCCTCTTACACCGAGCATTTTGATATACCCATAAGATATCAGGCAAACTAAAGCACTTCCCCAAGGGGCCGCTGAGATGGCATCTATGGCTTGTTCACCTCCTGTTTTGATAATAGGGTTTCCCGGTAAAAACGGAACAAGTTCTTTAACCACACAAATGGGTCCTACTCCAGGGCCACCCCCTCCATGAGGTATCGCAAAGGTTTTGTGTAAATTTAAATGACATACATCTGCTCCAATGGTAGCAGGATTCGTTAGGCCTACCTGAGCATTCATATTGGCACCATCCATATACACCATTCCTCCATGCTCGTGAATCAAAGAAGTGATCTTAATTATGGAAGACTCAAAAACTCC
Organism: uncultured Eudoraea sp.; assembly: GCA_964636005.1. Lineage (GTDB taxonomy): Bacteria > Bacteroidota > Bacteroidia > Flavobacteriales > Flavobacteriaceae > Eudoraea. The sequence continues at coordinate 7,751 of CAZWPZ010000068.1, read as the reverse complement.
ATGTGTACTTGGATACGTCACCATAAGTGCAGCCAAATTATTTGAATGCAGCTGTACTTTTTCTTCTAAATCGTTAAAATCTATGTTTCCTTTTTCATCGGTTTTGGTAACTACAACCTTCATGCCTGCCATTACAGCGGAAGCAGGATTGGTACCGTGGGCGGAAGCGGGAATCAGACAAATATTTCGATGGCCCTCACCAAGTGATTGATGATAAGCCCTAATGGTCATAAGACCTGTATACTCTCCTTGAGCACCCGAGTTTGGTTGCAAAGATGTGCCTGCAAATCCTGTAATGGTATTGAGGTCTTTTTCCAACTCCTTAAGTACTATTTGATATCCAGCCGCTTGGTCCATGGGGACAAATGGATGAATATTTCCCCACTCGGCCATACTCAACGGAAGCATTTCGGTGGCAGCATTTAACTTCATTGTGCAAGAACCAAGTGATATCATGGAGTGGTTTAAAGCTAAATCTTTGCGTTCCAATTTTTTTAGATAACGCATCAGCTCTGTCTCACTATGGTACGAATTGAAGACTTCATTCTCTAAAAAACGCGTAGATCTCCCCAATGGAAAAGGAATTTCGTCTACTTCTGAGGAATCCGAAAGTTGGGGTCCGTTCAGTTCCTTTAGTTCTGTAAAACACTCAAAAATCTCAACTAAATCGGTCTGCGATGTGGCTTCATTTATAGAAATGGAAACCGTATTTCTTTTGGTATAAAAGAAGTTGATAGATTTGGCTTCGGCAATATTGCGAAGTTTATGGCTGTCTGCGACTTCCACCTCCAAGGTATCAAAAAAGACTTCATTAATCTGTATATAACCTATTTCCTTGAGGCTTTGAGATAAAATACTTGCTTTGTTATGAATATCCGTTGCTATGCTCTTGAGACCCTCTGGACCGTGGTATACTGCATAAGCACCTGCCATTACCGCAAGCAACACTTGTGCAGTACATATATTACTGGTTGCCTTATCTCTTTTAATATGCTGCTCTCTCGTTTGAAGGGCCATTCTCAGAGCGAAATCGCCATTTGCATCTTTGGTTACCCCGATAATTCTTCCTGGAATATTTCTCTTATAAACCTCTTTTGTTGCAAAAAAGGCCGCATGTGGCCCTCCATAGCCAAGAGGAATTCCGAAGCGCTGTGTTGTGCCAACCACTACATCTACTCCAAGTTCTCCTGGAGGTGTGAGAAGTGTAAGGCTTAAAATGTCTGCTGCCACAGCTACTTTGATATTCTTATCTATTGCTTGAGCGACAAAATTGGTGTAATCGTATACCTGTCCGAATTTTCCGGGATATTGAAGCATTACCCCAAAAAATTCTTCATTAAAAGCAAAGTCTTCATGGTCTCCTATAACCAATTTAATTCCCAAAGGTTCTGATCTTGTTTTAAGAAGTGCAATGGTCTGTGGTAATACCTCATTTGAAACAAAAAAGTGAACAACATTGTTCTTTTTTTGTTCTCTACTGCGCACGTCAAAGAGCATTGTCATGGCTTCAGCTGCAGCGGTACTTTCATCCAAAAGAGAAGCATTGGCCAATTCCATGCCAGTTAAATCACAAACCATAGTTTGAAAATTTAAAAGTGCTTCGAGTCTACCCTGAGCTATTTCAGCCTGATAAGGAGTATAAGCAGTGTACCAACCAGGGTTTTCAAGAATATTTCTCTTTATAACACTAGGTGTAATGGATTCATGATAACCCAGACCGATATACGTCTTAAAAATTTTATTCCTTTTGGCTAGCAGGTTGGTGTGAGATAAGAATTCATGTTCGCTCATAGCACGGTCCAAATTCAAAGGCTGTTTGAGCCTAATGTCATCTGGTATGGTTTCTGTGATGAGTTGTTCCATACTGCTAGCACCTACTACTTCTAGCATTTTAGAAAGATCTCGTTCTTTTATTCCAATATGTCGCGAAACAAATAATTCTGTACTCATACGTCTTTTCTTAAGCAAAAATTTAGCTTACAAAATTAACGAATTATTCTTGTAATTTTTAGTATTTGGCTATAGTTGGACGTTAAGTTTTTAACCAAAAGGCAAGGTTATAAACACTTTCCCTAATTTTGTTTTATGTCTAAGATTGAAACCGTCTTTAATTTCTATCTAGATGCGAGTTGTCATGTAGCTTTGGCAGTTGTATCCCTGACGTATCTTACCTATAGCTCTCTCAATATTCCGCTGAATACAGATGTCTTCCTATTTACTTTTTTTGGTACCATCGGGACTTATAATTTTATTAAATTTTATGGTCCAGTGATGAATATTAGTAGAGCGAATTGGGATATCTTTATTCAAACAACACTGTTTTTAAGTACTTTTTGTTTATTAATGAGTACTTATTATTTATCCCAGTTACCGATAAAAGTTTGGTTTTGTATTCCCTTTCTTTTTGTCTTAATAGCGGCATATAATTGGCCTTTTGGGAAAGGGGGTAAGAATTTAAGAAGCTTGGGAATTCTAAAAGTATTTTTGGTGGCTATTGTATGGGCGATTGCAACTGTTGTACTTCCCGTTCTAGCTTCTGATTTGCTATTTCATTGGGATGTTGGAATACTTTTTATACAACAAATAGTGTTGGTTTTAGTCCTGCTAATACCTTTTGAAATAAGAGACATTAATATCGATCAATCCAATCTCAAAACCATACCTCAGCGATTTGGGATTAAAAAAACCAGGGTAATCGGTTACGTTTTAATCGCCGTTTATTTTTCTTTACTTTTTTTTAAAGATTCTGTTGACTCTAGTGAAATAGTGGAGAGAGCCCTTCTCTCTTTACTGCTGGTTGCGGTAGTTTCAAGGGCGACGATTAAACAGCATAAATACTACGCCTCTTTTTTTGTGGAAAGCATCCCTATTGTGTGGGCTCTGCTAGTCTTTGTCTTAAACTAATTAAATCTTCGTTCTAAGTCTTTCGACCATAGCACTCTTTTCTTCCTTGGATAAACAGTGCAATGGGGCTTTATTTATCATGGTAGTCAGATGGATGTTTTTCTTAGTAAACCGAGCGCATCCTCTACACAGCAAGAGGTGAATTTTAAATTTAACCTTTTCCCAAAAACCGGCTTCATTGTATTGTAATTTGTTACATACCTTGGAAGCTTCTTCGCAATTCATCATTTTTTAAACCAATTTTCATTTAAACATCCCATGAGGGAAGTTCTTGCCCTATGTATAATAACCCATAAGTTAGACGGATTTATGTCTAATTCATTACAAATATCTTCTGTACTTAATCCCCTAATGGTCTTCATGGTAAACACCTCAGACTGTTTTTTCGGCAGTGTTGCAATACATTCTTGTATAGCGAGACCTAATTCTTCGTTTTCAATGGCATCATTTTCAAGCAAACTATTTGGGTCTGCAACCTGTTCTTCCAGCCAATCTCCCTCACTATCTGCCTGATTGCTATAGTTTATCCTTACTTCGGCCTTGCCTTTTTTCGAATTAATTTTTCGATAATAGTCTATTACTTTTCTTTTGAGTATTGCGATTAACCAGGTTCGTTCTGAAGCAGTTCCTTGGTAATTAACAGCAGATTTTAAACCAGCAAGAAAAGTTTCTTGTACAAGGTCTCTAGCAATTTCAGCATCACTAACCCTGACTACGGCATAATTAAAAAGATAGTCGGCATAGTTGCCAACCCATTTTTCTGGATTTATTTTATTCGTACTCATCAATGTTTTAACCTATCCAAAAATAAATTAATTTTAAATAGGAATTGAATTTAATCTTTAAAGAGAATAATATGAAGGAATTGTTTGCGATCTTTTGCTTGTTTTTAACGATCTGCCTGTCGGCTCAAAACAAAAGTCAACCGATTACGTCTTTGGATATAGCTTCTTTAAATAATGCAATCCTCGTCGATGTCAGGACTGCCGAGGAGTATGAACAGGGTCACCTGGAAGGAGCTCAAAATTTTGACTGGTTTGCGGACGATTTTGCAGAGAATTTTAAAAACATACCAAAAGATAGGAAGGTATATGTGTATTGTAAAAAAGGAGGACGTAGTTCCAAGGCACAGGAAAAGCTAAATTCCATGGGATTTTTAGAAGTAATTAATTTAAGTGGAGGTTACGATGCCTATTTAGAAAGTAAAAAGTGATAAAACAATTAATCTAATCCTGCACGTTCTAGGAGAGCATCAATTTTTGGTTCTCTTCCTCTAAAACGTCTATAGAGAACCATAGGTTTTTCAGTCCCTCCTTTTGAAAGAATATTTTCCTTGAATTTGTCGGCAATTTCCTTGTCGAAAATCCCCTTAGACTTGAAATAATCAAAGGCATCTGCATCTAATACTTCGGCCCACTTATAACTGTAGTATCCAGCTGAATATCCTCCTTGAAAAATATGGGAAAAGGAGGTGCTCATACAAGTATTCGGATTATCCGGATATAGAGAAGTTTTTTCAAATGTTTTTAATTCGTGTTCTTTTACTTTTTTAATATCCGATGGATCTATGGCATGCCATGACATATCCAGAAGGCCAAAACTAATTTGTCTTAAAGTAGCCATTCCTTCTTGAAACTTTGCAGCCTCTTTGATCTTTTTGATCAATTCCATGGGAATGGGCTCATCGGTTTTATAGTGCCTAGCGAAAAGTTTTAGGGCCTCTTCTTCGTAGCACCAGTTTTCTAAAATCTGACTAGGTAATTCAACAAAATCCCAATAAACGGAAGTCCCCGATAGACTGGGATATACCGTATTGGCCAAAATTCCGTGAAGAGCATGACCAAATTCATGGAATAACGTGGTTACTTCATTAAATGTCAGTAAAGAAGGAGTGTCTTTTGTAGGTTTAGTAAAATTACAAACGTTTGAAATAATAGGCCTTTCATTTTTTTTCTGGAAGACATATTGAGGTTTATATGCAGTCATCCAGGCACCAGCTCTTTTTCCTTCTCTTGGATGGAAATCAGCATAAAACAAGGAAATAAATTGGCCATTCTCATCAAAGATTTTAAAGGTTTTTACATCAGGATGGTAGGTGTCCGTACTGCTGTCTTCTTCAAATTTTAAACCATATAACGCCTCGGTTATTTTAAACACACCTTCAATGACTTTCTCTAATTCGAAATACGGTTTTAGTTTTTCATCATCTATTTGAAAGAGATGTTGCTTTAATTTTTCAGAGTAGTAGGAGGCATCCCAGGATTCTAAATGGTCAATTCCGTCTAATTCTTTTGCAAACTTGGTTAGTTCTTCTAATTCTCTTCTAGCCGCTGGTTTCGCTTTCTCCAATAACTCCTCCAAGAAACTATATACTTTTTCGGGTGTTTCGGCCATTCGCTCTTCCAGTACGAAATGTGCATGAGATTTATATCCAAGCAGCTGGGCGCGTTCGTGTCTTAGTTTGGCAATGGAAAGAACATTGTTTTGGTTGTCTAAGGCATCTCCTTTAAATGCTTTCGAACCAAAGGCTGTAGCAAGTTTCTTCCTCAACTCCCTTTTTTTTGCATATTTCATAAAGGGAATGTAACTAGGATAGTCGAGAGTTATAAGCCATCCATCTTTGTTTTTACTTTTTGCTAGTTGAGCAGCCGCCTCAAGGGCACTTTTAGGGAGTCCGTCTACGTCGGACTTCTTTGTTAAATGAAGCTCATACTTTTGTGTTTCCTTTAGGACATTTTCCCCGAACTGAAGTTTTAAAGGAGCTAGTTTGGCATCTATTTCCCGCAACTTTTTCTTCTCTTCCGGGTTTAGATTCGCACCATTTCTACTAAAACTCTTGTACTTTTTATCAAGTAAGGTTTCTTCTTCTATGGTTAGATTATTTCTATCGGTCGTTTCAGCAACGTATTTTATTCTTTTGAAAAGATTCTCATTTAAAATTATGTCGTTACTGTACTTTGCCAGTAAAGGCGATATTTCTTTAGCTATGGCCTGTATGGTATCATTGGTTTCCGCAGAATTTAAGTTAAAGAAAAGACTCGCTATCCTGTCCAATTGTTGGCCAGCGAATTCCAGAGCAACGATGGTATTTTCAAAAGTAGCTGGTTCCTTGGCATCGGCAATTGTTTGGATCTCTTTCTCCGCAACTTTTATTGCTTCCAGAAAAGCGGGTTTGTAATGTTCGTCACGTATTTGTGAAAAAGGGGGAATATCAAAAACTTGTAATAAAGGGTTCATCAGAGAATCGATTTGGCGTATAAAATAAGATCAGATAAGAGTTTACTTTTTAGAAAGATTTTTGGCACCTTCAATAACCTTTTCTTTTAGACCTTCTTTGTAAAGAACAATTTTATCCAATACACATTTATCTTGCGATCCAATAATTTGCGCGGCCAAAATACCTGCATTTTTGGCGCCGTCTAAGGCTACCGTTGCTACAGGAACTCCTCCTGGCATCTGTAAAATAGACAATACAGAGTCCCAACCATCAATGGAGTTTCTACTTTTAACAGGGACACCTATTACGGGTAAAGGGGTTAATGATGCCACCATTCCTGGGAGGTGAGCTGCTCCGCCCGCACCAGCAATTATTACGTTATAACCCTGCTTATGTGCCTGTTTTCCAAATTCGAAAAGTTTTTCCGGGGTTCTGTGAGCGGATACAATATCAATTACAACTTCAATGTCGAATCCGGTTAATATGTCTACTGCTTCCTGCATTACAGGGAGGTCACTAGTACTTCCCATGATTACGGCAACTTTACTCATCCTTATTTGATTTACTAATAACTTTTATTCTTTTTTTTACACTTTGGGCTACTTCCCTTGCCTTTTTTAAGTCCTTATCTACGATAGTAACATGTCCCATCTTCCTAAAAGGTCTTGTTTCGCGTTTTCCATAAATATGAGGGGTAACGCCCGGGAGTTTCAAAATCTCGTCGATATTCTCATAATGGACAGGGCCATGATATAATTCATCTCCAACTAAGTTTACCATTACTCCCGATACTTTGCTTTCTGTATTGCCCAGAGGTAAATTTAATATAGCTCGTAAATGTTGTTCGAATTGATTTGTATAACTGGCTTCAATACTGTAATGTCCACTATTGTGAGGTCTGGGAGCAACCTCATTGACTAAAATTTCATCCTCTTCCGTTTGAAACATTTCTACAGCAAGGAGTCCAATATGGTCTAATTTATTGGCTACATCTATGGCGATAGACCTTGCCTTATCTGCGACTACAGAGTCAATTCTTGCCGGGCAAAGGACATATTCTACCTGATTGGCTTCGGGATGAAACTCCATTTCTACAACAGGGTAGGTCACCATATCCCCTTTAACGCTCCTGGCGACAATCACAGCCAATTCGTTTTTAAATGGAATTAATTCTTCAGCGATACATTCCACATTTGGCAGATTTTTTAAATCTTTTTTATCTCGAATGATTTTTACACCCTGACCGTCATAACCAAATTGTGCAGCCTTCCAGACAAAGGGTAATTTAAGTCCCCCATGGTCAATACTATCTTCAATCTCACTTGTGTAAGCAAAACGAGAAAACGAAGAAGTCGGGATGCCATGATCTACATAAAAAAGTTTCTGTTTGGCTTTATTCTGAATAGTCCGTAAGGCATTTGGCGTGGGATATACCTTTACGCCAAGTTCTTCTAATTTCTCCAGAGCATCGATGTTTACATTTTCAATTTCAATGGTCAAAACATCGACGTCTTTCCCAAAATCGATTACTGTATCATAGTCCATAAGGCTTCCCTGGACAAATTCGTTGCAACTTATTCGGCAGGGAGCTTCCGCAGAAGCATCCAGAACCTTTGTATAAATATCAAAC